>CAYVEU010000106.1:0-7958 GCA_964450015.1 uncultured Christensenella sp.
GAGGTGGTCGAAGTCCTCTAAAAGCGCGAAGTCGAGGGCGCGTTTGACGTATTCGTTTTTCTCGCGTTGCGCCATGATAGCGGTCAAGTCTACCGCCAGTTGCTCGTAGCTTATCGTCGTTTCCAAAACCGTTTCGTTAATGGGCTTAAGGCACGCGATGCGCTTTTGTTGCTGTTGTTCGTTCTTTCTTATAAGGGCAAGCTCGCGACGAATATCGTTGTTGGAGCAATGGCGCTGGAACTGGTGAGAGAACCAAGTAGCTTCGTACTCTGCGCCGTTTAGAAGAATGCATCTGACTTTAGTGTAGGGGTCGACGTCGTTTTTATCGTAGGACTTGGGGTAAACGGTCGCCCAGTCCATAAAAGTCGAGTCGATTTTTTCCGGTTTTTCGTTAAACGGGTTAAAACTCATAAATTAAATCTCCTTTTTTGGTTTGAGATAAGTATTGCCGAACGAAAGGTTCCTTATACCTAATAAAATCTTAATCGGGCGGGACTGTTTTGGTGAAAAGTGTATAGTGAAGAGTGAAAAGTTGCGGATAATAAATGAGAAGCCGTGTTTTCGCTTTTTTGCCTGCTCTTTACACCTTGCCAAAACAGGTTATAAGTGATAAAATTATATACGGAGAGGTATGTTTATGGCAGAAACGGTTGTAGTCGGAATGAGCGGCGGAGTGGACAGCAGCGTAGCCGCGCTCGTTTTAAAGGAATTGGGATATAACGTCATCGGGCTTTTCATGAAAAATTGGAACGAAACCGATATTAACGGCTGTTGCACCGCCGAGGACGATTATACGGACGTAAGGCGTGTGGCGCAAAAGCTGAAAATACCGTATTATACCGTCGATTTTTCCAAAGAATACTGGGAAAACGTATTTCGGCATTTCGTCGAAGAGTACAAGAAGGGCAGAACGCCGAACCCCGACGTTTTATGCAACCGCGAGATAAAGTTCGGGGTTTTTAAAGAGTACGCTCAAAAACTGGGCGCGGACTATATAGCGACGGGGCACTATTGCGGGGTGGACCATCTTAACGGAAGAACCTATCTTACCCGCTCGGTGGACGAGGATAAGGATCAAACTTATTTTCTAAATCAGGTTACCGAAAAACAGTTGGAAAAAGTAATTTTCCCGTTGGACGCGATGCCTAAACGGTTAGTAAGACTGATTGCGTACGACCACGGGCTCGTGACGGCGCACAAAAAGGATTCAACCGGCGTTTGCTTTATAGGGGAACGGAATTTCAGGAAATTTTTATCGCAATATATCCCCATGCAAAAGGGTGAAATTCGCACTTGGGACGAAAAAGTCATCGGAGAGCACGACGGCGTATTTTATTATACGATAGGACAGCATAAGGGCTTCGGACTGGGCGGCGTAAAGGGCGCGGACAACGAAAAGCCGTGGTATATCATAAGAAAAGACGTAATTAACAACGTACTCTACGTCAATCAAGGGGAAACCGATGAATTGTATTCCGATAGGCTTACAACCGACGGCTTTAACTTCATAACCGAGGAAATTCCCGACGGCAAAGAGGTAACGGCAAGGATACGTCACCGTCAGCCCTTACAAAAGGCGGTCTTTCACAAAACGGCAGACGGCGCGGAGATAATATTCGAGGAAAAGCAAAGGGCGATAGTTGCGGGGCAGTATTGCGTGCTTTACGACGGTGAAATTTGTTTGGGCGGAGGAGTGATAAGCTGACAAGAGCGCATATTGGCTTAGTTAAGAAGTAAAAAGGATAGATTTAATAGAGTAAAAATAAGAGGTGGGCTAATGAAAAAGATATTCTTAAAACTTGCATTTTTAGGCGTAATTGCGACGTTGATTTTTGCGTTTATTGCGTGCGGTGATAATAACGAAAATCCGCCTGTTTCTACCGAGTGTACGCATGAATTCGGCGATTGGACGCTCCAAAAGCAAGCAACTTGCACCGAAACCGGTGAACAATGCCACTATTGTCGTCTGTGTAACAAAACGTTTAACGAAACGATAGCAGCCAAAGGACATAGCTTTACAGAAGAAGTGGTTATGAAAAAGTATCTTGTAACCGCGGCGACCTGTACTGACAAAGCCGTTTATAAAAAATCTTGCTCGGTATGCGGCGAAGCTGGCACGGAAACTTTTGAAGTCGGAGAACCGAACGGACATAACTTCACAAAAGCGTACACGGCTGAAAAATACCGAGTAAGCGAGGCAACTTGCACGATTGAAGCCGTGTATAAAGAATCCTGTAAGGTATGCGGCGAAGCCGGTACGGAAACGTTTAAATACGGCAATTTGGCAGGACACGATTGGGGGGAATGGGAAACAAAGAAAGAAGCGACGTGTACGGAAACGGGGCTTATAAGGCGCGACTGTAAAAATTGCGACCAGTACGAAACGGATACGATAGAGAAAGAAAAACATAATTTTGCAGACGGAGTATGTAAAGTATGCGGGCAAGAGGGAACTGAGGGCTTGCAATACGCCGTTGTCGCAGATGGGTATTCCGTAACGGCTTACGTGGGCACCGAAAACGAAGTTGTCATACCGAATACATATAGTGGCAAAAAAGTCGTCGGTATCGATTTTTGCGCATTTTACGATAATAGCGTATTGACCGATATCGAGATATCCGGTAGCGTAACGAGTATCGGCGATTATGCGTTTTGCGGTTGTGAAGCATTGACGAGCGTGGAAATAGGCAACGGATTGACCGATATCGGCGATTATGCGTTCAACGGGTGTTACGCACTTGAACGCGTGGTAATGCCAAGCAGCTTAACGCATATAGGCAATTACGCATTCGACGGTTGTAAAGAATTGACCGGTATAGTGTTACCGAGCGGCGTTGAGCGTATCGGGACTTATGCGTTTAATAAATGTAGCGGATTGACCGCAGTAGAAATACCCGGTAGCGTAACGAGTATAGGGGATGGGGCGTTTTCCTGTTGCGGCGGACTGAAAAGCGTAGTAATAGCTAACGGAATAACGCGTATCAGCGGAAGTACGTTTCACGGCTGTAACGAACTGACGAGCATAAAAATACCGAATAGTGTGACCGATATAGGGGATTGTGCGTTCTATGATTGCAGCAGCTTGACAGCCGTAGAGTTGCCCGAAAGCGTCACGAGTATCGGACTACGTGCATTTAGCGGTTGTAGTAAACTGACGAGTATAGTGATACCGAGAAACGTCGCTGTTATCGATTATAGCGCGTTTGCCAATTGCAACGGACTAACCGAAATAAAGGTAGACGAAAACAATGAAATTTTTCATAGCAGCGGTAACTGTATAATAGAAACGGAAAGACGTTGGTTGGTAGTAGGGTGCAAAACAAGCGTAATACCTGACGACGGAACCGTAGTGACTATCCTCGATTTGGCGTTCGACAATTGCGATCTGACGAGTATAGAAATACCGAGCGCCGTAACGAGAATAAATATGGAAGCGTTCAACGGATGTAGCAAAGTTACAAGTATAACGGTAGATGAAAATAACTCGGTATACCACAGCGACGGGAATTGTCTTGTGGAAACAGAGAGCAAAACGTTGGTTTTAGGGTGTAAAACAAGCGTTATTCCGAGTGACGGCAGTGTTACGAGTATCGGGCATTATGCGTTTTGCGAGTGCACCGAGCTGACGAGTATAGAGATACCCAATAGCGTGACGTCTATCGGCGTTAACGCATTTTACGGTTGTAACAAACTGACGAACGTAGAGATAGGGGATAGCGTGACATCTATCGGTTTTAATGCGTTCTTATGCTGTCGCGAGCTGACCGATATAGTGATACCCAATAGCGTGACGTCTATCGGTTCCAGTGCGTTCTCATGGTGTAGCAAACTTACGAGTATAGAAATACCTGATAGCGTGACTTATATCGGCGAATACGCGCTTGAAGAAACGGCGTGGTACGACAGTCAGTCCGACGGAGAGATATACGCAGGAAAGGTATTATACAAATATAAAGGAACGATGCCCGAAAATACGAGCATAACGATAAAAGCCGGAACGAAGAGTATATCCGGTTCTGCGTTCAGCTATTGTAGCGGACTTACGAGCATAGAGATACCTAATAGTGTAATAAGTATCGGCGACGGTGCGTTCGAAGGCTGTACGGGGTTGACGGTTATAGAAATACCGGATAGCGTAACGGACGTTGGGCAAAGGGCGTTCTTCGGATGCTCCGAGCTGACAAGTATAGAGATACCGAACGGCGTAACGCAAATCGGCTACGCTACGTTTTCGGACTGTAATAAGGTTACGAACGTGGTGATACCCAACGGCGTAACTAAAATCGATTCACACGCGTTTAGCGGGTGTCTCAACTTGATGAGAATAGATTTCGGCGGAACCGTAGAAGAATGGAAAGATATCGACAAAGTATATTATTGGGATAATATGTCGGGTAATTATACAGTATACTGCACGGATGGCGTAGTCGGTTCGCAAGGATTTATTTTCGAATTGGACGAAAAAAAACGATGCTTACGTTGTAAAGCACTACACGGGAACGAATTCGACGATCGTTATACCGTCGAATTATCTAGGTAAGACGGTGACGGGTATCGGTGTGCTGGCGTTTTATAGCAACGACAATATAACCGCCGTTAAAATTCCGAATACCGTGACTTGTATCGGACACAATTCTTTTAAAGAATGTTACAACTTGACGAGCGTAGAAATACCGTACGGCGTGGAAACTATCGACGACCAAGCTTTTGCGATGTGCACCAACTTGACAAGTATAGAGATACCGAACAGCGTAAAGCGAATAGGATATGCGGCTTTTGCCGTTTGTTATAGCGTAACGAGTTTGGTGATACCCGAAAGCGTGGAAGTTATCGACGGACTTGCTTTCGGAGAGTGTTCAAGATTGGCGAGAGTCGAAATACAAGGCAACACTCTGACGAGTATAGGAGAGAGAGCATTCTTTAAGTGCGGCGAATTGACGGAAATACGGATACCCGCAAGCGTAACGAGCATAGGGGAGTTAGCGTTCGGTGATTGCGAAAGTCTGACGAGAATTGATTTCGGCGGAACGATTGGCGAGTGGCAAAAGATAGAAATGGGCGACGACTGGGATTGGAATACGGCGGAATATACCGTGCATTGCACGGACGGTACAATCGATAAAAACGGCAGGATTACAGCCTACGCCGAAATACAATAAAAATAATCATATGTTTACGCAGATTTTAAATTATTAGAAAAAGGCTGTCGCATTGGGCGGCAGCCTTTTGTGTAAAAATTCTATATGCTGTCGCATTGGGCGGCAGCCTTTTGTGTAAAAATTCTATATAACGAGTGGTTCGGCGGAGAATACCGCATTACGATTTGTCCGAGCGTTAGCTTCTTATCGCGTCTACGGGCTTCTTCTTGGATATTTTGTAAGAGGGAATAAAGCTTGCAATCAGCGCGACCGCTACGCAAATTAAAAGCATTATGCCGATTTGGCGTATTCCGAAGGAGAGAATAGTTATTGAGAGATGATATTCGTTGCGGAATACCGAATTTAAAACAGTTACGACTATTCCCGTTGCAAGCGCGCTCAATACGAAGTTGATAAGAGCGATTATCAAACTCTCGTTTGCGAATATTCCGTAGACGTCGGAGGACTTCGCGCCGACCGCACGCAAGATGCCTATTTCGCGCTTTTTGTACGCTACGCTGGTCGATATGAAGTTAGTGAGCATTAAAGCGGAGAATACGGCGAACGCGATACCTATATAGAGGAAAATATTCGCCATTACCTCTATTACGCCGTTTAATACCTCTATTGTCGTCATTACGCCGTTTTTCATACGGAAATCAATTCTGTCGTCGTTGTTAGTGTAGGTAATATCTATTGCTTTTTTCAGTCCCGCACGGTCGGGCATCGGAGTTATCGCAAATGCGTATTCGCCCTTGAAATAGCTCTGTATATCGCCGTATACGCCGTCCGGAATTGCCATACAGCCGTTGTTGCCGCTCTTTATAAAATACCCGACCAACTTAACGTTGCTTTCGTCATAACGCCCGTCCAACGATAATGCCCAAGAAAAACCGGCGTTTTGGAAATAGTCGAGGATAAAATATTGGCTTAAATACGGCATAAGCTCGTTATTTATAAATTCCAAATCGTCGTAATATTCCGAGTTCCATAAATATTGTTGCAGAGCATATATTACTTCTTGCGTTTCTTCGGCTTCATCGTAGGGGAGCCAGTTGAGTACGTAGTTCAGTTCGGTTACACGCAGCTCGACGAGAGAGTAGACGTCAAGTAAAATTTCGTTCGAATCAAGCGTGGTTTTGTCTTCGTCGAAAAAGCGGTAAGCGAAGTTGTTTTTCACGTCGTCGGCATTGTAAAGATATTCTACGTTGCGTTCTGTGTTTATACCGAATTCGCTGAATCGGTAAAGGTTGCAGTAGGCGTAAGTACTTCCGGAATTAAGGTTGATGCCGGCGGCGTTTTTCCCGGTCGGGTCTCTTTCTTCGATAAATCCGTCTTTGACAAACAGTAAGCCGTGATAGCCGTACTGAACGGTCGATTGAAGCTCGGAATACAAAACGTAGTCCATGATTTGCATTGTGCTCGTGTCGCTTTGCAGGGACTTGAAGTGCTCTTCGTCGAATTTGGTGTCGATAACGGCGGTGATTTTGAAAAGTTCACCGTTTACATTAATCGTCGGGTTTATGGCTAAAAAGCTGTTTTCGTCGGTAATTTTGTTTGCGTTCACGGTAGTCGTGCTGTCATAATAGCCGTATTTTGCAAAACACGAATAAAAATATTTCGAAATGGCAACCTCGTCGGTCGCGGCAGGCAGTACGCCCGCGTAGGTATAGCCGAGAGTGGTAGTTATATAATTTTCGTCCGCCTCCAAAAGTCCGCTGAACTCTTTTATAAAATAATAGTCGTTTCCGGAATTAACGCGGTCGTAAATATTTACGTTGCGGCCGAGGTCGTATACGGGCTTGAAATTAAGACCGCTTATTTCGTTGAGCTCTCTTACGTCCTCGTCGTCGAGATTTATTTGCGAGGTTGACGTATACGTGTAGTCGCCCATATCCTCTTCAACGGTTTTTTCCTTTACAAAAGTCAAACCCTGAATGTCTGATTCGGTTAATGACGTCAACGTGGCTTTATGCTTGTTGTAGGCTGCCAAGGTGTCGGTAAGTCCGAACATAGTAAAAGCGATAAGCGACAAAAATATGGTTAAAACCAACCTAAACGGCTTGTTTTTAAGACTGCTTGCGCCCATTTTTAAGGAGTTTTTAAAGGGCAGGCGGCTTTTTATCAATTGAAAATTGTTGCCGTCTTCGGAGGCGATTTTGCTTTCGTCGGTTTCGCGGAAGCTTTCTTTCGCGCCGTTGTCGCCGATACGCGCAAATCGTTTCATATCTCCGTTCGTCTTTTCGTCAAGGCTTATAATCGCGTCGTTTTTTTCGAGATAGGAATTTATAAGCTCCAAATCCCTGTCGGTCAGGCGATAGCCCTGTTTTATTTGAATAATTTTTTCGTCGACGATACTGACGCCTTCGGAAAACTTGTCGGCTTCGGCGGAGTATTTTTCTATGTCGCTTATTACTTTCCCGTCCTTTAATTCGATAACGCGGTCGCCGTACATCTCGGCAAAGTCGCGGTCGTGGGTGATGACTATTACAAGCTTGTCGCGTGAAAGCCTTTTAAGCGTGTCGAATACCTGCAAGCCCGTATTGCTGTCAAGGGCGCCCGTGGGCTCGTCCGCTAAAATAATCTGCGGGTTTTTAACGAGCGCTCTCGCGATTGCCACGCGCTGTTTTTGTCCGCCCGAAAGTTCGGTAGGTTTACGTCCGCCGTAGCCCGACAAATCCACTTCGTCGAGAATTTTGTTTACCGCTTCGTCGGTCGCCTTGGTTCCTTGAAGTTCCAACGCAAGGGCAATGTTGCTTGCTACGTTAAATTCGTTGAGAATGTTGTATTCCTGAAAGATAAACCCTAAGTAGGTATTGC
>CAYVEU010000107.1:0-7941 GCA_964450015.1 uncultured Christensenella sp.
CTTTCATCTTCTTGAATATTTCCGGTTCTTGGTCTACCCAGTAGCCGCCGAAGTTTTCGAAGAAGCATACCTTGTCATCTTCCTTAAAACCTTGTATGTATGGTTGATAGATGTTGAGCGTATTGAGTATCTCTATTGCTTTTTCTTTCTTTACTTCTCTTGATATTTTCATAGTTTAATTTCTCCTTTTCTTAAATACATTCTTGCAGTTGCTCGAAGTTAAGCCCTATATTCCTTAGCGTTTCTTCAAAGCCGAACCACGCTAAAAGATTTTGGTTGTAGTCGTCTTGGACTAACGGATCTTCTTTATCCCATCTGTCTCCGAAGAGTTCCGACATGGCATAAATGCCCGTACCGGACATTAGCTCGTAGAGAAGATTGTTTATTTCCTCTCTATACTGTTTGTAGAACCTTACCGTGTCGGAGTAGTAAATTAAAAAGCCAACCGTTCCCGATTGGCAGCCGTGGTAAAGGACGTCTTTGAAGATGTTTGTTTTGTCGTCGTAGTTACCCCATTCGGATATGACGTAATTGCATACGCGCTTTGACAGCGGACTGTCCGAATTAGCTTTAAGAGCTTTTACATTTTTTAACGTCAGCTTCATCCGTCTACCTCCTCGAAATCAGAGATAGATACTTTGTTGTAGCAAACACCGTACTCAAAGTACAGTTCACCGTTAGCGTCGGTTAGTAAATCGTAGTCGCTAACGCTTATACAGCCGTCCTTAGATACGGCGATCCTTGCTCGTTGTAAAGCAAAGTCGATTCCGACGATATTGAACGTAATCGTTCTTTCACCGTCGTACAGTTGGAATTCCCTTAGGTAATACCTTGAAGGGTTTTGTTCTTTGGAAAATTCTTTTTCCATACTGGATACCTCCGTTATTTTTATTTGCCTTTCGGCAGGGACAACGGAGCATAGTTCGGTAGGGATATGTAGAGATGAAAATGCTGTTTGTGGAAGTCAACTGGGGAAACAAAGATTTTGCGGTAAAAAGAAAATGCTTAGATAACTTCTTACCAAAGCAAAATTTTTGTCAGTTGACTTCTGCGAGAACTGTGCTACGATGGGACGGTCGAAAAGAGAAAAATATAAAAGCTAAGCGCGAATTGATATGTATTGAAAGATATGATAAATTATGCTATAATAATATAAATATCACCGTAGCGTAGACACAAAATTAAAGAGGAAAACCACAAAAATGAATTTTACTGATGAAATATCGCGCGCGATCAATCATATCGCATATAAGGATTATTCCCTTTCAATTAATGATGACGAATGGAAAGAAAAAGTTTTAAAAACTACTCAACAAGCCTTATTGGATTCAACTTATAATTTCTCAAATTTTTCTTCAAAAATATTGACTCAAGGAAAAGATAAACGTGCAATAAAATATTACGAAACTGGTTCTCCAGAAGATATTCTTTGTCAATGCATAAAACAAATTTTAGACAGAATATTCAAAATAAAATATCCCAATAGGAATCAAGTAATGCGCGAGCTTTTCTCATATATGTCAGCCATCAGTCAAATGTCGCATTTTACGATTATAAAATTTGATTTCAAAGATTACTATAACTCGGTCTCTGCACCATATGTTTTTGAACGATATATGCAAACCAATTTTTCTAATCGATCTGAATTTGAACTTGTCAAAAAATTTGTATTTTCAACCCAATTTGCATATGCTGGATTATGTACCTCTAATACTATTTGTGAGATAATTGCACAACATTTTGATTCTACTATTAAGGAACACTTTATTACAAAAGGAATGATCTTCTATGAAAGATATATTGATGACTGCATATTGTTGTTAAATGAACACCACTCAAAAAATGAGATAAATGATTTTCTAGACACAGCATTAAAAAAAGTTTTTTATTGTTCTGAAAATAATAATTCTTGTAAATGTAAAACTAAATTTAATAATAAAAAATTTCAATATATATCTAAAGATGAAATTACAGCCAAACCCGTATCCATAAACTATTTAGGATACGAATTTTATTTAACAAAGGAAAATTCGAAAATTAAAATTTTATATGGTATTACAGAAAGCAAAAAAGAAAAATATACAAAAAAAATCAATAGAATTATATCTCTTTTTAAGGATAAAAATTCACCAGACTACAATAATTTGGAGTTGCTAAGACATCGAATTGCTGCTTTTTCTTCTCGAACAGTTTATCTTAATAAATATTTCAATACAGTTACTTGGAAAGTTAAAGGATTTATTTCAAATTATTGTGAATTACGATACATGCTTAATGATAAATTCAATCTCATAGAAGAAAAAACTTTAAAATTTCTAAAACATATGATTGCCGATGCTTTTACAAATGCTGGTATTTCTTCTCCGTATTTTTTAAATAGTCACGGTTACAACTTGTATGAGAATATGCGAAATAATAAAACTTTGCTATTAGTCGATAATATAGGATATGATTATGCTTCATTAAAAAAATTATGTTCGCAAATAGGTATTGATGAAAACGATGAATATAGGAAAAAAAAGAGCTATGGATGTTTAGTCAAAAGTTATTTAATAAAAGTAAAAGTAGGCTACTAAAAATAACAAAGTGGCGAAGATAACTTCGCCACCCGGAACATTAGCCGTAGCCATTGTTCAAAACACATAGTCAGATAGTTAGATATCTAAACAATGTGCCGATTATGTGTGTGCCTTAACATTTAAAGCACTTGCAAGTTACAGCTTGCATCATTATTATAACATAAAAGGAGACCTAAATCAATGAGTTGGAAAGGACTTGAAAGGAATAAATTAGATTTTATTTTAACAGATTTGCTTCCCGTTGAAGTATCTGAACTATTTTCTTTTTATAATTTTTATAAATTTTTACTAAAAAAAGAAAACCAAGAAATTTTAGATAAAATGATAGAAGAAATTAAAATTAAAAAGGCTACTCATATTCCTAAGGCAAAAATGTTTGAATCTAACTGGTCTGCAAAACCATTAAAATATAATATATTAAAAAACAATAATTCATATCGAGAAATGAGTATTATAAATCCTTTTTCTGCAATAAATTTATATTTATTTATGGAATGTTATCAAAAAGACATATTAGATTTTTTAAATAAAAACCACTATTATTCTATTCGTTATCATAAGAAAAATATAAATCTATATTATAAAAATAGAAAAGGTAAAACTCTTGAATATTTTCAAAACCAAATTTGTAGCCTTAACAAAAATGCTATTCAACAAGTCGGAAATTATTTCAAAATTGCTCCATTTGAATCCATAAATGCTTTTAATGATTCTCGGCTTTGGCGTACAAGTAATTTTCAATATAAATTTTATGCTAAAATGGATTATAAATCTTGTTTTGATAGCATATACACGCATGTTTTTTCTTGGATTATTGAGCGAGATGTAATAGATTCAAAAAACGCAACTAGTCCTCACTTATTTATAACCATAGATCGTATTTTGCAGAATATAAATGGGCGCGCATCTAATGGTATCGTTGTAGGTCCAGAATTTTCACGAATGATTGCAGAAATCTTGTTACAACAAATTGATTCCGAAATCTTTCTTTTCCTTGCCAAAGAAAATATAATTTATAAAAAGGATTATATGATATTTAGATATGTTGATGATATATATATTTTTGCTCATGAACAAACTGTACTTGAAAAAATTATTAAGCAATTTAAAAACTGTAGTGAACGTTATCGTTTACATTTAAACGATTTCAAAACAACGATGGGCGAAACCCCTGCTCTGCCCAAAGATTGGCTAGAAAAAGCTAGACTCCTTTCCGATTCAATTGGAAATATGTTTTATAATCACAAAAAGTCCGAATACAAAAAATTGCCGCCAGAAAAACAATATATGGTGAAATCAGACTTTTTCTACATTGATAAGCTTAAAGATGAAATTTCGGTTATAATGAAAATTTACATTACTGATAAAAGAACTATAGTTTCTTTCTTGCTATCAACTTTATTAAATAATATCAGTAAAAAAAAGGATGGTTTTACACTTTTTAGCGATAAAAATAAAGGAAAAGCTATATTGTTTATTGATTTGGCGTTTTATATTTATGCTTTTTTCCCCTCATTTGATCAGACTAGAAAAATGATCTCAATCATTACATATATCAACAAAGAAATTGATTTTAAAAACTGTGCGCAGTCGCATAAAAAATTAGCAAATATAATTCATCGCTATGAATTCATTTTTCAAAACGGGACATTACATGATCAATGCGATTGGTTCCCATTTTTTAAAGAATTTGATTTAACATTTGAAATTAAAACAGAAACAATATTAATTGAAGCCGCTAAAAAATTAAACGATCCTATTATTTGGGGTAATTTGTTGCTATATTCACAATATGATACTGCTTTAAAACAAATGGTCCTAGATTCTATTGAGAAAATATTGAATAAATGCTTAATCAATTTCTTACCATTCAATGAGCCACTCATGCAGATTGAATTATGGTATTTCTTAGTGTTTCATAATTGTCCATATATTACTCCCAAGATACAAAACGAGATGGAAAAAATAATATGCGATATTAAAAATAGCCTAAATGATAAACATCCATCAGAAAAATCGTTAATATTGTTGTGCGATTTCTTAATGTTAAAATCTCAAAATGGTAACAAACCCAAAAATAGTTTCTTCAACTGGGAAGGATATCGCGATATAGGCAATAACATTACTTTTCGAACACATCAAAGAACTGTTTTTAAACATTATAGAAAAAATACTTATCGTTTATACAGTAGCATTGAGTAAAATATTTATGAATTCGACATATAGTATATTGCTATGTTTGAAAAAGCGAACATTATATGCGATTATATTTTTTTAGATTTTTTAATCTAAACTGTTCTATCTTTCTATGTAACTTATATATTCGATTATAATCATTATCTAATCTTCGAAAAATCTTCAACATTTTCTCATCCTGTTGGGAATTATTACTAATATACACAAAATCAACGTAGCATTGATGACACCAATAATTTCTTATTTTCCTTATTTGATCAAGTAAATTATAGTCCTCGTTAGATAAGTCTGGCTTGCCGTCACTATTATCTAATTCTCTAAGTCTATTAATTGTATTTCCTAAATTGCTTTTATTGAGAATATCCAAATTTTCATCAAAATCACCTTCTTTCATTCCAGCGTAAACTAATTTTATGTCATGTTCAATACATTGAAAACACATTATTAATTCACTGTGCTTTTGTTGAAATTCATCGTATGTCATGTTTACTTTTCTACTTTTTTATTTATCGAGATTACCCAATTCACATCACCATTTTCCAATGCATTAAATAGCTGTATTGCATTTGTACTCGGTACATTCGTATATGCTTTATCAATACAAACAATATTGTTTTTCATTGCTTGGTAATTCTCCGCATTTATTTTTTTCATAATCGCAGAACGTTGATTTTCCGTTGCTCTATAATCACTTACCCCTGTCAATTTTTTAATTAGTTCGGCATTATCGGATTTTTCGTTTGACTTTAATGAAACTTTATCAAAATGCGAAAGAATAATTTGCATCGTGCAAGGATTGGCAAAAAAAGTTATGCTATCTGCGGATTTATTATCATGGAAACCATTGATTTTCTGTTTTAACAATAAAAACTGTTCATATGGATATTTTTCAGTATCACAAAATACGACTACCAATTTGTAATTCCCGTTCGAATAATGATATTCATATGTAGCCGCAACATTATCTATTGACTTTGCGTTTTTTATATCAATGCCAAACTTATTACTCCAAACTTTACAAGATTTTAAGCGCGTTAAATAATCGTATTCTTCATACCCTTCGCAAATAATTAATATTCTCGTATTTTCTTTTATTGGAGGTAACTTTCTTTCCACAATCAGTTGCCTCCGTTGTCGTTGTCCGCCAGCATTACGGAAATCAAATCCGGCTCCGGTATTGCCCCCAAAACTCCGGAATTGTATTTCTCGAACAAATCCGACTCTGAACGTATCTTGTCTTCCTGTGAATTAAAATCAGCCAAAGAATAAAGATACTCATTTTCGGAATCTTTAGACGCAAACCAAATCTGATCTTTTCTGAAAAGTTTTTTACAATCCAATAAAGTTATATCGTGCGCCGTAAATATTAGCTGCGCTTCCTTATTCATCTCATTGTTAAACAACGAAACTATAGCTCTGGTAAGCTTAAAATGCAAACTGCTATCGAGTTCATCAATTACAAGAGTTCTTCCATTAGTTAATGCGTCGATTATGAAGCTTGCAACCGATACAATCTTTTTAGTTCCAGTTGAATCAAACGACAAACTCTGCACAGGTTTTCCTTTATGCACGGAAGTAAGTCTAAGCATATCATCTACTAATATAGAGGCTTTCAATACAAGCTCTCTCGGATCTGCTATATGTCCAGTGGACGCGTTTGATGCGGATTCCCTTGCACCATCTTTAAGATATTTATAATCCTCGATATCTAAATCGGCTAGCTTAATCAATTCCACCGTCTTTTCTCTGATTGCCGCATTGGTTTTTAACACCGTAATTGTTTTTTCAAGAGGAATATTATTCATGTCCAAAATATCGATCTTGCTGGCAAAATCTCTTAAAATATTTTTATATGTTTCAACTATCGGATATTTTACGGTGTTTATAGTATAAATTAAGATATTATCCGAGGAAACAAGTCCCAAGACTTTACTGAGTTCTTTGTCATCGGCAAATCTATAAACGTCATTTGCAACATCTCTGATAAATATTTCTTTCTCCGAATAATTGCCGTATTTATCTATGAATAACTCTTTCAAGCATTCATATACGAAGCCTTTTCTATATCCGTTTACAATATCCGAATCGAAATCATAATCATAACTAAAAACACGTCCCTTTTCCATAAAAGAAATGCCGAAAGAACACTTTTTATTATTTACAAATATATTATATAGAACTTCACCGCCTATGCCAAGCAAAACTCCGCAAATCGAGTTAATTGCTCTTACCATACATGTTTTTCCAGAATTATTAGCTCCGTAAATACATACGGACTTCAAAACGTTAAAATTATTTTTCTTATATACGTTATTATTAAATTTCTTAATACGCATATCTGCTTTCATCGACAACTCGACTTCATTAGAATAAACTAAGAAATTATTTACCCTTACACTTAAAATCATTTTTATCTCCTTGCTCTTGTTATATAATATAACACAAATTCATTTTTTGTGCAATATTTTCGCATAAAAAATATTCAAATTTATTATTGCATAAATTTTCGAGAAATATAACCTCAAAAATTTATTATAAAATAATAATTATCAATAAGCTATACGATTCATTCTAAAAATTTTCCTAGTCTATTTTGTAAATCCATGTAACGAAATAACATGTATGCTCACATATTTTAATCGTAATATTTTTTAACGACATTTTGAGGGCATAGTTTTTTATTTCAAAAATATTTTATAATAAATAAGATGGGGATATGCGTTTATATGTTTTTATAAAATATTCAAACTAATCTTATCCATAAATTTAATTGTGTCAATATAGTTGGAAAAATCTGTGGATATTTATTGTGAATATTTGTGTATATAAATTGGGCACTTTTGCGGCTTGAAAGTGTAAATATATGAGGCATCTTCTCCTAAATAAAATAAAGCTTTTTTGATTATAAATTTTTTTTAAGTTTAAATTTTAGGCATAGTTTTGGCATAGTTTTTATTTGAAAGATATTTTTTGATGGAAAAGATATAGAATTAACTTAACTTCGGTGCGCAAAATATGTATAAAAACGCACATTTTGAAAGATATTTACTTAAAAATTAACCGAAAATCGAACTCCTAAGCGATAGGCCGTGGGTTCGACTCCCGCCGGGAACACCATTTGATAACAAATCCGAAC
This sequence comes from uncultured Christensenella sp., assembly GCA_964450015.1. Taxonomy (GTDB): domain Bacteria; phylum Bacillota; class Clostridia; order Christensenellales; family DTU072; genus CAG-1782. The sequence goes on from CAYVEU010000107.1 coordinate 7,912, forward strand.
TTTCGATTTCTTCCAAAGAAATACGGATTG
>CAYVEU010000108.1:0-7858 GCA_964450015.1 uncultured Christensenella sp.
CAAAGAGGAATATCCGCAATGGTGTACGTCATACCCCAAAGTATGTAGGTAAACGCCGCCCAAGCGATTATAGTAACGTTCAGCCCTTTACTGCCCTGTCCGTAGAAGCCGAAACTGACGAAGCAAAGAATAGTGCTCACCAATATGACAGCGGGCATAAAGATAAGATACGGTCGGCATTTGCCCCATTTAGTGCGCGTTCTATCCACTATCGTACCCATAATCGGGTCGTTAAACGCGTCCCAAATCCTTGCCACCGTCATTATGACCGACACCGCCATTGCGGGGATAAGCAACGTAAACTGGAAAAAGTACGACAGCCCCGCGCCGATAATATTGTAAATAATATTCTGTCCGGCAAGACCTATCAAATATCCGTTGCGTTCTTTTGGGGTATACGTCTTTAAATTTGCCATACTACCCCGCTATTATATCCGCATATTCCGCCCACTCGGTTTTGTACGCGTCGGCGGACTTTTTCGGAACGTAAATTTTCAAAATGGAATTGACTTCGTAAACGTTTTTATTTTCCTTATAAAACTTAAACGCGCACCCGCCGAGCGTCGGCGGAGTCGCTGCGTTTACCGTCACTTTTCTTAAACTGTTGCAATTGACGAACGCGTATTCGCCTATTTCCTTTACGGTAGACGGCAAAGTAACGATAGTCGCCTCGCAATAGCTGAATGCAAACGGCTCTACCTTCGTTATGCCCTCTCCGACTTCTATTTCGCTCACTTTGACGTGGTCGAAAATCAAACTGCCTACCACGTCTACTGCGTATTCCGTACCGTCAATCGATATTTTAGACGGAACGGTAACTTTTATTTTTTCGGTACCTTGCTCCGTGCGACCGCCGTATGACATGGCTTTGACGTACTTGTAGCTCTCGCCGACTGCGGGGGTTACGCTGTACACGGCAAAGTTGATTCCGCTTGCCTCGTCGTAAAAAGTTCTAACAATCTCTTCCGTCGTACCGGTCGCACACGCGGACAACGCTACGACAGACAGCGCAGTTATGAGTACTAAAACGAGAATAATAACCTTTTTTTTCATTATTTACTCCGTACCGAAATTGTATTGAGTATAACATATAACTGCCGTTTCGTCAATATAGGAAAATTTTATCGAACCACTCGTCACGCGGAAATTTACTCGCAGTCGCAAGCTTTGTGCGGATAAATTTTGTTTTCCGCGTGAGTCCGACTCATAAGGAAGAAACGCAGTCCGCGTTTCTTGATATTAAATATGAAATTAATTATTTGCGGTACTTTGGCTTTGTGGGGCTTGCGTACCCACACCCCGCGAGGTGAAAACGTAAAAAGTGTCATTTTTGCGTTTTCTTAGTATAATCTCTACTAACCACTCGTCACGCGGAAATTTACTCGCTGTCGCAAGCTTTGTGAAACACGAGATTTCATTTTCCGTCAAAAAATTCCACTATTGAATTACGCTTCCGTCCACATTTTTGTATGAAGTTTTTTGTAGACTCCTTTCGGCAAAAAATACAACAAAATAGGATAAAACGATTTAATAAACCCGCCGAAGCCCGCTTTAAGCCGTCTTGCGCCTATCCTTCGAACCCTCGCCTCGTTTTTACGCGTGGCGAAACTGTGCTTTTTCGTATCGAACGGCGCTTCCGAATAGTCCAACAATACGTCGGGCAAATTGAAGCCGTAGAGTTTTTTTTCGTAAAGACGAAAATATAGCTCGTAGTCCTCGCACCTAAGATATTTCTTATCCGCGTCGTATCCGCCGACCGCGTCCAACGCCTCTCGTCTAAATAGCAACGTGGGATGAATAAACGGACACCGTCTAAGCAAATCCTTTTCGACGGGGGCTTCCGGATACGCCCGTTTCCCCCAGCGTTTATCCTCCCAAAAAAGGAAAGCCGCGCTGCCGCAAAACGCGTACTCGGGAGAACTTAACAAAAACTCCGATTGCTTTTCCAATCTATCGCAAAACGCAACGTCGTCGGCGTCCATGCGCGCTACAAACTCGCCTTTGGCAAGTTCCAAACAACGGTTGAGACAATACCCCAATCCCTCGTTTTTTTCGTTTCTCAAAAGCGTTATTCTGCTATCGTTTACAGCGGCGACAACCGCTGCGCTTCCGTCGGTAGACGCGTCGTCGCAAACAATAATTTCCAAGTCCGTATGGGTGCCGTTAAGTATTGATTTGAGAGCCCTTTCTACGGTTTTTTCGGAATTGTAAACTCCCATAATAACGCTTATCATACACGCCCCGCAATGCGAAGATATTCGCTTTCCAACCGCTTGACGGTGACATTCACGTCGAACTTTTCGGTGATAATAAAAGGCGCTTCTCTATCCTTATTTTCAGCCGAATTTACTATCTCGCGCGCCCAAAGGACCGGGTCGTCGATAGGCAGATATTTTGTCTTTTCGCAAGCCAATTCCGTCGTGACCGCGTCGGAAAAATAGCACGGCAAACCGTTTGCCAAACACTCTACGCCGACCATAGGCAGCCCCTCGTAACGCGAAGTAAGGCATAGGCAATCGAACGCGGAATAGTATTCCTCTATCCTATCCGTCCCGTCTAAAAATATCGCGTTTACGGAATTTTCCTCGGCGAATTTTTTAAGTTCGTCCTTGTCCTGCCCGCCGCCGATTAAAAGCGCGGTGGACGGTATCGTTTTTTGTAGCTCTTTGGCGACTTGCAAAAAGAAAATAAGGTTCTTTTGATAACAAAAACGCCCAGCATAGCCCATACAAAAGCCGTTTATATCCAGTTGCGAGCGCACGCTCTCCCTGTGCTTTTCGTCAAAGGAAAAGCGCTTTAAATCGACGGCGTTAGGCAGAATAAACGCGTCGTCTTTTCGCTTTCCGAACGCCCATTCGGCGGCTTTTTCTCCGCAGGCAAACAGTTCGGTCGCGTACTGCGCGGCGGGCTTTTTCAGCACGTTTTTAACGGCGGAAATAAGTTCTTTACCGTCGGTCGTACTATGCGCGTGGCAAATACGCGCGCCGATTCCCGCCCGTTTTGCGCAATATAAGGGAAACGCGGACAGCGAGGTCAACCCTGAATGGACTATGTCGTAGTTTTCGGTTTTAAGAAGCTTTTTCCACTCTCTGCAAGCGGCGGGGAAATTACGAAAATCGGGAACGTAATGCACGCTCCCGCCCTCTGCTAATATTTTTTCGTCCAACGCACTCGGACCGTAAGTTATAAAATCAAATTCAAACCGCGACTTGTCTATCGCGCGGAAATAGTTGTAAATACAGTTACTCACACCGCCCAGTTCGGCGTTGCCGACCAACTGCGCTATGCGCAATTTATCTGCCATTATATCGCTCCTTGACTTCATCGAGCTGTTCCGCAGTCGGTTCTTTCAAATAGCGTTTTTCTCCCCTGACTATGGTGCGTATGGTTTTAAAGAATATCTTACAATCCAAAAAGAACGATACTTTTTCATTATAAATAATGTCGTAATAACTGCGCGCGGGACTGGATAGGTATCCGTTGCCGTTTATTTGCGCCAAACCGCTCATGCCCGGACGACCTTTGAATTTGTAATACTCCCACCGCTCGAAGCTCTCGGAATACACCGAAAGCAGCGGTCTGGGACCGATAAAGCTCATATCGCCGCGTATTACGTTGAGAAGCTGCGGCAGTTCGTCCAACTTGAACTTGCGCAAGATCTTGCCAACACGCGTGACGTTTATATTATTTTCGTCGATAACGGCGTTGTTTTTGTCGAAATCTATGTCCTTTGTCGTCATCGTCCTAAATTTATAAATGCGGATAATTTCCCTGTTGCGCCCCTCGCGCAATTGACGGAACATAATCGGACCGCGACTGTCTGCGGCAATTAAAATAGTAATAAGTAGAAACAAAGGACTGCTGACAATCAGTGCCACCAGAGCGAAAATCTTATCCAAAGAGTATTTAATCGCCAAATAAAATCTATGTTTGTCCATTTTTCTCTACTTAGTATGTATTTATGCCCGTCCGTTATGCTTACGCGAACTCCACCTTTTCGCCGAAATTGTCCCAGCTTGCGTCTTTTCCGCTACCCTCGTTGTGCACTGTCACGCGCCCGCAGCCGTCGAATACGTCGCTTGCAACTTCACAAGACAAATCAAGATAGAGGTCGGTAAGGTTGACGCAATTCAGAAAAGCGCGCTCCGCTATTCCGTATTTCGTAATATCCGCGTCTATATATATCGCGGCGACGTCGCCCTTGAAGTTCTCTATCGAACCGTCGTTTTTATCTATTCCGAACGCATACTCGGCTATTCCGTCCGCATCGGTTACCCTGACGGCAATAAGCTTATGGGTGTCAGCGCTGTAATAAAGCACGCCGTATGCGTTGGTATAGCTGTTTACCGTCATTCCGTTTTCAAGTTCAGTCTCCGTCTTTTGCCCGTCTTCTTCTTTGTCGAAATCGCTCTCCACCGCGCCGCGTATACCTATAACGAGCCCGTTCAAAGTTATGACGCCCGTTTGCTTGGTGAACCATTTCGTAGTGGACAACGCGTCTTTGCCGACGCGACCTATCGACGTACCGTGCTCGATAAATTCTATCCCGACGCACTCTCTGAACGCATAACTGCCCATTGATTCGAAACCGCTCGGCAGAATCAACGTCCCTGCCGTTTCCGAACCGCTGAGCGCGGAATGCTCGAACGCGCTGTCGCCGATACTTGTAAGGCTCTCTGCGAATTTAACCGTATTCAGATACGTCGCGTTGTAGAACGCATAGTCCGCAATCCTCGTAGTGCCGTCTTTTACGACGACGTTGCTCTTGTCCGCCGCTTCGCTGCCGGCGAAACGTCCTGCGTAAACTATCAAAGTATCGCCTTCTACCTTATACTCGTTTATCTCGTAATCGCGAACTTGATATACTATTCTCTCGTCAATGGTTTCGACGTAATCTCCGCCGCCGGATATGGTGGACAAGTTGCAACCGTAAAACGCGCCTTCTTCAATAAATTTGATATCTTTCGGCAGCGTTATGCTAAGGACGTCCTTACCGTTAAGCTTGAACGCGTCGCGCAAAACGCCTATTACCGGATACCCTACCAATCCCTCGCCGCCGTGCGCCGCAGGAATTTGTATATCCAAATTCGAACCCAAATTAACGGGCATTTCATCCTGATCGTTAAAGTTTACGCTATAATCGAAGTTGTTGAAATCGTTATAGCCGCAGCCTGCATATGCGGACGCGTCGTAATCGGCTTTGTTCATGAAGTCGACTACCACCAGTCCCAAAATATTGCCGTCGCCGTCGGTGACTTTCTTAAACACCAATCCTTCCGAGCCCTTTTCTTCGTCCGCCCACTTTGCGTAGAGGTCTAAATTCTTGCCGACGGCAAGCCAAGAAAACTGCATCGAGCGGTTTGCGGTAAACGACGATGAATACTCGCTGTTGGTGTACCACCCCGAAAATCTGTACTTTATTTCGCCGTCGGTTTTGCCGTAAGCCGCATTAAGGTCGGCTTCGCTGTCGATATAACGGTGATAGTTTGCGCTCTCCGTGCGGTACTCGTCGGCTGTCAAAACGCAATCGTCAAAATTTTCCACCGCGCTAAGTTCGTTTTGCAAGCCTTGAAGTTTGCTTCGCTTTTCGTTGTATTGACCGACCGTCAAATAGCTTTCCAAAAAGCTCTCTTCCGTCAAGTTGACGTAATCGTAAGAATACATATATCCAAGCATATTTTCATACGCCTTTATCTCGCCGTTTAATTCACTTATAAGCGCGTTTAGCGCGGATATCGCATTGTTCTTGTCACCGTTGCCGTACTTAGCGACTATCGCGTTGTACTCCATTGCTTTGACGCCTTGCGGATTGTTCTTGTCGCCGTCGCCTAAGTATTCATAAGCGTACGCCCAGCGTCCGTAGAAATATTGTCCGCTGGTTATCGTGCCGTTGGGGTTTATCAATCCTTTATAGAGCATATCCGACGTGACTACGCTGCCGGCAGTCACTTCGTATACCACGGTATTGTCTTCGACGTCGTATCCTTGACCGTTATACGGAGACTCAGGAGGAGTCTTTTTGAACGCGTCTCTCTGCGTTTTGTCGTGGACGGTAAGCGTATAAGTTACGTTACATCTGTAATGCGCGTAGTAGACCATGGAACGGGTACGAACGTCCAACGAGCTGTACGCGTTGCCTTTAAATCCGTTGCTGCCCTCTTTGCCGTCGTGTTCATAGGGATAATCGTACCAACCGTCGAAAACGTACGTGACGTTCGACATCGTGCCGTTGTCCACGTAAGTCCTTATTATCGGGTTGCGAGCGTCGGACGGTTCTTGTAAAGTTTCTTTTTCCTTTATTTCCAAATTGCCGGAATTGACCGCTCTATACCCGTAATTTTCCGCGCCGCTCGGCGCGTCGAAATCGTAATCGTAATACAGTGTGACGTCGTATCTTCTCAAATCCACGTCGTTGCAATACAATCTGACTTCTCCGTATACTTCATAAGTATCGGTAGTGAAATCTACCCTTACGCTTTCGTTTAGACTGGAATTGGTATACCATTCGACCCCCCAGTCGTCGTAGTTTTGGTCGGGACGGTTGCCGTTTTTGTAAACGGTGCTCCACAAATCGTAAACGGTCGTATCCGCGCCCGCCTTGGACCAGTCGGCGACGTTATGCAGCCTGTAATAATTTTCGGCGGGTTGTTTGGTTTGGAAATTCTTGCCCTCGTCCTTGTCGCGAACGTACTTTGCGGGGTCGTACAAGTCGAAATCCGCCAAAAATTCCTCGGTAAAGCTGTCGACTTCTACCCAGTTGCTGTCGTTTTGACGGCGGTAAAGAATGACGTTGTACTCCTTTTTATAGTATTTTGCACGTATCGTTACGTTGCCCTTTATATTTTTGAGATTGCCCTGACTGACGTGCGCGATATAGTTGCCGTCCCTGTCCGTCAAATCGAACTCGCTCATCTCCTCTTCGTAACTGCCGTCGCTCTTCTTTGCCAGCACGAACGCGCCCTCGTCGTCGCTCCAAATCATATTTGACGCATTTTTCAAAATCGTTTCTCCGCGCTCGTTTTGAAGGACGAAACACCATTCGCCGTCGTAACCTACGGATACGGTAGCGGGTTCGGTCAAATTCAAACTCTCGCTGACAAAGTCTTTAATATTGAAATCTTCACCGTATTTTACGGTGTAATCCTCGTTGCCGGCGCCGTTGATATTGTAAACGCGGACGAGCTGAATATCGTTGTTTTTCAAGTTGGAGTTGCTTTGCGAAGCGCTTCCGTTATAAATCGTAATCGCATAAGTGTTTATCGTATGCTCGGCGGTCACGACTATGTCTTCTACTACTCTGTAACGCTCGTCGGTCGGGAAAGTCACGGCTTCCGACGCGGCGTCCGAACTTTTGCGGTACACCCAACGCGACGTGTGTCCCTCTTTCGTCGGCATCGTATATTCCGACACGTCGAAATATTCGCCGTATCTTAACGTTCTCGGTCTCGTTACTTCCGTTTTGCTGACGTCGTCCAAATACGTTATCGTAACGGTGCAGTTTATGCTTTCGTAGTTTGCGACAACTTCCACGTCGGTCACTATTTCCGTAAGCGACGAACCCGACTTGGAACTCCAACCGCTAAACCTCTTGCCCTCTTTTTCGGCGGGCGCGGGGAACCTTATAAGGTCGGTGATGTCTATGCCCGTACCGTAGACAACCGTCAAGCTGTCGACGACCTCGTCGCCGTCCAAAAACTTGACCGTACAACGGCGGTTGTCTTCCCACAGCGCATAAAATTTGGTGTTCTCTTTCAATTCGTAAGGCGTTACCAGTCGGCTGCCCTCGAACGACGAAGAAGCGTAAAACAGGGATGATGAGGAACCCTCGGAGCTTTCGGGAGCCCCTGTAGCTGAGGGA
>CAYVEU010000109.1:0-7845 GCA_964450015.1 uncultured Christensenella sp.
GCGGCAAACGACAAAAGCAAACTAACTATTTTATTGGAATCACGCCGTAAAACCGCGCCTATAACGCCGCCAAGCCCCGTTCCTATGACGCCTGATATGAACGTTATCAATATTATTATCAGATAATTCACAGACAGTATTATAGCACGTATGCGCAATAAAGCAACTAAATTAGATATTTAAATCAAAATCCACAATTCCGCTTTCGGTGCGGTATATTGCGGGGGTAATTAACAATCCGTCGGTTCCTTTCAACAGCTTTTCTATCTTTAATGCGCTGTGTTTGGCGTTTAAAATACTCGCCTTGACTGCGTCCGTTTCCTCTCCGATTGCGCACCTTATTTCGTCGCAAATCATGCCGACAAAGCCGCCGCTTTGCTTCGAAGCCGCCCCTACCGCGCCGCACAGCGTATGCCCGAGTACGACGACAAGCTTACAGCCGAGATGCTCTAACGCATATTCTATACTGCCGAGCTGGTGATTATCAATAACGTTGCCCGCAACGCGGACTACAAACAACTCCCCTATGCCCGCCGAAAATATGTATTCGGGAATTACTCTGGAATCCGAACACGTCACAATTACAGCGTACGGTTTTTGTCCGTCCATGCTCGTAGCCATACGTATTGCGGGTGATATATCACCCGTACACGTCTTTGAATTCAAATAAACCGAATTACCCTCCTTCAATCGTTTTAAAGCTTCGTCTGCCGATAAGCAATTCTCTTTCATTCCGTTTCCTCCTCGAAATCTTCACTAAAATGAGCGTAGAGCGTGAGATTGTAACAAGGCTTATAAACAATAAATGTCGATTCGTCCAAATGTATTTCGCCTGCGTACTCGTCCACATAATACCAGTAGTCGAATATATAGCCCTCCTTCTCGGCGTCGCCGAAAATTATACAATCGTCCTCAATCGTATAATAATCGGGGTTGTCGGGCGAATTTGTTCCGCCGTCAAGCTCGTATGTTATAGTGTATATTTTAGGCTTAAACACCGCGTTAAGTACAACGTTGCCCGCAGGCATAGTAAACGACGTTCCCTCGATAGTGTCACCGTTTACGGTAATATAGTCAAGCTCGTAACCCTCGTCAGGCACGACCGTTACGTCTATCGTATCGCCGTAAAACGCTTGTCCATAATAATCTTCCACGTAACAAAAGCCGTTCTCGCCGTACTCGTTTTCGATTTCGTGCGGGGGATTATAATATATTGCGTACAACGTGAGATTGCCGAAAAGCCCTTCAAGGCTCGTCACCTTATAATCTTCGATGTCCCAGCCCCATTCGTCCTCGGTGCAATAGGTGTACCAACCGCAAAACTCGTAGCCGTCTTTTTCGGGCTGAACAAGCTCCGCGGCGCTCTCGACCGTGTAAGTGTCGGGGTTGCTCGCCGAAACGGTCGTATCACCCAAAACGTAAGTAATCGAATATTCGATAATCTCGAACTGCGCGGAAACGGTAACGTCTTTTTTCGGCATAGTAAACGAAACGCCGTCTATGACCTCTCCGTCCACAAGAAAAGCCGTCAGCTTATAGCCCGCGGAAGGGTGCGCCGCAAGTATTACCTTTTCGCCCGCTTCAACTTTCGTATCTGCGACGATAACGTAGCCGTTTTCGCAAGGCGAGCAGGTTACAGCATATTCCCCCTTGTCTGCGCAGGCGGATAAAGTCAGCGAGCTACATACCAAAGCTGCAGCCGCAGCGAAAGAAATTAAACGCTTTTTCATACTTCCGCCTCCTTAATTTCCGTTTTAGCGGGTAGATTGCTAAACAGTCCGCATATTTGCGGAACGCACATTGTAAGCGGCAAAATCGCAAAGACCGTAATAAAACCGAGCGCACCGAACGTGAGCGAAACGTACAGCGAATATAATAATGAGATATAAATACTCAGCGTAAAGAGCGACGCTACGGCGCACGTTGCAGCCGAAACGCCCGTTTTGATTTTTTCGTTTTTGACAAACAGCTTTACCCCTTCGCCGAGCGCGTACAAGAGTACGGGAATTACAAACAGATAAGTACCGCCGAAAAGCACCGCCGCGCAGACGATTGCAAGTACCGTGTTTATCGCAAGTCCGCCCAAAGCCATTTCCGAATGATTGAAGCCGAAACGGGATTTAAACAGCGTTGCAACCACGAATGCCGCCGCCATTAAAAGTGAGAAAATTATGAGAAGTCCGCCGTCGAACGCCACTCCGATTACGAATATCACGTGATAATTTACGCCGCTGCACGCGCTTGCAATCAGCGCCAGCAAAAATCCCAGCCCGCACGCAAGCAATATGAATGCAAAGTCAACGGCGAGAGATATCAATAGCTTTTTCCAGCTTATGCGCTTTTTGAATATCGATAAGCCGATAAGCGCGGCGACAAGTGCTATGATAATGCCGAAAAATATCCAGCCCGTAACGGCGCTGTAGCTTACGAGCGCGTTGGGGAAAAGAGTAAAGAAGACCGTATCGTGACCGCCCTCGAAATAGGTGAGCGAGCCGTACTTCGCGTTGGACGTATACTCGTCTACAAGCGGCAACAGCGTATCGCAATACTTGGCAAGCGACCCCGCGTCCACCGATGCGTACACGTCCTTTTCGTTGTGGTAAACCTTTAAGCTTTCCAACACGGCGAAGTTCATACCGGCAAAGCCTTTTTCAAGGAACGGACTTAAATCCGTATCGTTGGGCAGCATACCGTAAACGTCCGCTGCAACCGAAAATGAATACGGAAAGCCCGCCTTTTTGTAAAGCTCGATTACCCTAGAATTATTGTCGCTCGTCTGAAAAAGGTACAGCGGCCCCTTATTGCCGCGCCCCTCGACGTTTATTACAAGATTTACGTCGTCAAGCCATTCGGAATACTCGTTGACAAGCGCTTCGCTTCCCAAAACGCCCTCTTCCTCCGCGTCTACAATTGCAAGCTTTATACCGTTTTTTAAGTTCTTTTCGGAAGAGAATATCCGCGCAAGCTCCAACACGGTAGCCACGCCGTAGCCGTCGTCAAGCGCGCCGTGCGAGCCTTCGCTCGCCTCGTCGTACTTGATTTTGTAGCCGCAGGAGTCGTAATGCGCCACGAGCAGTACGTTTACCCCGCTTTCGCCCGCAATCTCCGCATAGATATTCTTTGGCTTGTATTGCCATATATCGTCGGTTTTCTCGTTTAAAACCCATCTGTCCTTATGCGTGATTATTTCGTTCTCTATTCCGTAAGAAAAGAGCGTGGACGAGATATAGCTTCTCACTTCTTCCGACGCTTCGTCGTCGTACACGGAATGTTCCTTTTCCGATATTGCAAGAATATGCGAAAGCATATTGTCGAGAGAATATTGCTTGCGACTTACGTTAGTCGTGTAGGTGATATTCAACACCCCGATAAGCACGGACAGCAAAACGACCGCCGCGGCAAATACGCCCGTGAATATAATCTTACGCATATTCGCCTTAATATCTTTAAACGTTAGTAGCTTTTTCACAGTTTATATAAAATCCTTTTTTTACGCAAAACAAGGAAGGCTTTCGCCTTCCTTGTCTTATCTGTCGCAATTATTTGCGGGGGTTCTTGATATTCGCCTGTGGGGGCGTGTGTATTCGGGGGTCACCCACTTTTTGTGCATTTAAAGTCATAATGGACTCCTTATCAACTGGTTATATGCATAGTTTATCAAAACTTGCATATTAAAGTCAAGCGTTTGAACGTGACTTATCTTAATCCCACACTGTTGGAAACAGCTCACATTGAATATCTAAAATATTCTGAAACATGATTGAGCGTTTATCCATGAATACAATGCAATGCTCGTATTCGTCAATCTTCTTTACTTGCCCCTCGGCCGTTAAGTATGCGCCGCCTGCTTTCTTCTCATCCGGCTTGAAATAAGTTACTACAACATACGGTGCATCACTTAAATGTTCCGCAAGAAAATTCAGTCTTATATTGACAGCTTCAGCTTGGGATTCGCCGAGTTCGATTTTTTCATCCGTCCACCTTGCCGCTTCCCTTACCGAATCATCATACCCTGTCAGTGCAGCAAACGGAGCGAACTGTGCTGCTCTATCATGCTGACTCATGTGTTTGCGTGTTTTCGATTGGTGATGCGGATGATTTATAATGTCGTCATATTTACCCATTCTCTCACCTATGCCTTGTGTCCACCGATTTGGCCGTTGCGGTCTTTTGTCGTTGCACCTTCCTCGTAGTTAACACCTTTAAGGATTGCATTCTTTCCATACTTCTTTCTGATTTGCAAAATCGTTTCTTGGCACTTACGCTCCTTGGCGAGTTCCGCCTGTTCCTGCTCTCGGCGTTCTTGCAGTTCATCCGGATTATCAAAAAAACTAAGCTGTTCAGTTTTGCCGCTCTCCAGTTGTTTAGCTTCGTCTTCCGGTAAGAGTTTACATACCGTGACGGCCACACGTCGCACGTTAAGGTCCTTGTTAATAATACGGTCAAAAAGACGTAGTGCAGCATCGACGAGTTGATTTGTCGAGGATGTATATTTCGGCATATTCTCGGTACCGTGTGCGTGCTTGGGTATTTTGCGACCGTATCGATCTATGGTGAACTCTCCGGTGTATCCTTCATTTTCAACGTCATAACCGATTTCAAGAACGACCTGATTTGTCATTAAACGCTTTTCCACCAAATCCAGAGAGAGCAAGTCCATCATTTCGTGCACGATAGTTTTTGCCTGCTTGTAAGGGTATGGACGCTGAAGTACCTGTCCGGAACTCAAGCTATTGCTTTCAGGCTTGTACGTCTTTATATCAGCAATGGTTGTCGGCTCCCAACCCCACGCATGATCAATAAGGAGTTCGGCATTAATACCGAACATTGCATAGAACATGTCTTCGTTACGTTCGGATAGGCGGGCAATGTCACCCATCGTATATATACCGCACGCTTCGAGTTTGGTCGAGTATCCTTTACCCACTCGCCAGAAATCCGTAAGCGGTCTATGATCCCACAACTGCTGCCTATATGTCATTTCGTTTAGCTCGGCAATACGCACACCATCTTTATCTGCCGGCATTTTCTTTGCAACGATATCCATAGCAATCTTACACAAATACATATTGCTACCTATTCCCGCCGTTGCTGTTATACCGGTTTCCTGCAAAACTTCCCGTATTAGCATCATGGCGAAATCATGAGCACTTATATTGTTCATTTTCAAGTACGATGTGGCATCAATGAAAACCTCATCGATAGAATAAACGTGCACATCTTCCGGAGAAACATGTCGCATATATATCTGGTATATTTTTGTACTAACCTCCATATAGAGCGCCATTCGTGGCGGAGCGGTAATATAGTCAATCTCCAAACTGGGATTAGATTTCAGTTCTTCATCGAGATACGATTTCCCGCTGAATCGTCTATTCGGGGTCTTCAATCTCCGCGCATTATTAGCTTCACGTACTTTCTGCACCAGCTCAAACAGTCGGCAGCGTCCTCCAACCCCACAAGCTTTCAGCGATGGCGAAACGGCAAGACAAATAGTCTTTTCTGTACGACTCGGATCAGCAACAACCAAATTCGTGGTAAGCGGATCAAGATTTCTTTCCCTACACTCAACAGAGGCGTAAAAGGATTTAAGATCTATTGCAATATATTGACGATGTTCCATTACACCCCTGCCTCCTGTAATTATTTTTTGACTTCTTGGTTTTTTTATCAGCTTCTTTTGAAGATAAATTACTGTTTATCGTAAGTACAGTATAACAAAATTGAAAAATAAAATCAAGAAGAACACTATTGAAAAGACCGCTATCTATATAGCGGCCTTCTAAACTTTTCTGACTATTGTTTCTCGCTCTTTTTCTTTCTAATAAAGAAACCTATACCAACGCATAACGATGTAACGCCTACAACACCACATACTATACAGACAATTAATTTTGTTTGGAAACTCAATCCTGATTCGTTTGCTTCCGAGCTACAAATAAAGTAAAAGTTTTCAGTTGAACTTGCCGTGTATGTTCCCCCGCTTTTCTTTATCTTAACAGGTGACTGAACTATATGCGGCATTCTGCTATTTAACAATATAGAATAATTGGTAGCGTAGTTGTTTAACTGTTTCTGCCCGATTATATAGATAGGCGGATCGTACCTGTTGCTTACTTGTATAAATGTCTCCGTCGAATACTTTATTGTTGCTTCGCCATTAAGCGATACAACGAATTTATAGGTATTCAGACCGAACCTGTTTAACGAATCATAAAACAATTCACTATATTTCATACCACCTTCACGCTGTAACAGTCTGTTGGCATTGGCATATAAGCACTCTATTGATGCGCCTACTTTTTCATAATAGGTTTTATTTGTATCGTAATTGCGGTCTATAAATTCTTTGAAAGTTATCTCTTCCGTCTGATATTCGCAGGTGGTCGAAAAATCAATAACAGCGTTCGGGCCTATGAAAAAATATTGATAGCTTGGCTGTGATAAAGCATTGTCATATATCCATGCTTGTGTTCCGTCCGCTCTGTATGACTCAGTTCGCAGATTAGTGGCATCATAAACGAAATTACAAGACTTGTCTAATTCTAGTGTAATGATTATATCGTCGCTTTCAGGTATTACGGTATATAATGTTCCGATAGTTGCTTCGTCTAGTGTGGGTGAATAAGTCCTTTTCAGCTTTTGCTCAATGATAGAATTATCTGTGCTTGTCGCATCTAAATAAGCATTGCTACCGCCATAGCGCACTTCATTATCGCCATACCAAACCTCGCCCTCAACCGTCTGTCCGTTCACCGTTACATTGAACTGCGGGATTTCTATATATGACGAGAAAAAAGGGATTTCAAACGTAACCGCTTGGCTTCCCAATATGCGATATTCTGAATCAACAACCGCTTTATGCTTCGAGAACAGTGCCGAATCGGTCAAGTCAAATTTAACCGTACCGCTTTTAATAGCATCCGACTCTTCACAATATAAACCGAATGCGGGAATGCTTTGCTCTATTGCCTGCGCTTCCGCATGACGAATCGGAGTACACAACCCTATTACAATGAATAATGACAGTACAATACAAGCTACTGTCATTTTCTTATACTTACATTTCATCTGACACCTTCTTTCTTATGTAAACAAATTCACGATGTGTTTGTGCTTTTTAACCGCATATTTGTAGGTTTTATATGCGCCACTGTTTTCCCGCTCTTCGACACAAAACAAAACCAAGTTGCTTTGATCTATCATCGCTAGATTGCGGTAATAAATTGACGTATACCAGTAATCGAAGTCTTTTGTCGGGCATTCCAACGCTTCATAATCTTTGCGCTTATACCACCACGGCGGCTTTCTAATCTGCTTATCGAGCGGAAAACAAAATACCCTTTTGATGCCAAGCAATGGATCCTCGCTTTTCTTTTCGGTTACGAGATCGTAACACAAATCGTCAAAATCGCTCCTTCCACCAAAAAGGAAAATTCTAACGCCATCTGCTATCGCTTTATCGATCTCTATTTTAGTCCTTGCTATCAGGTCATCCGTTATATCAATGTTAGTGTGTCCGAAACAAGAACAGGTTTTTTCGATTATTTCCATAATTAAATGATGCCGCTCCCTTCCGAGAACGGCACCGTAGAATACCGTTCCTGGGTGCGAATCCAATAAACCCTTTTTTGTGAAAAGAAGTTCGGAACAGGTATTACTACCAAAATTAAGCTCCTTTTCACAAAATAACACAAGATATCCCCTGGACATCAGGAGATTAAAGGGTTATTCTATTGGATTCGCAAGTATATTTTAGCACTTTTCATCAGAAATATCAAGAATTATAAGCTGGGAAAAAGAAAAAAGCCGCTACAAATGCAGCGGCCATTCCCAATGCTACTT
>CAYVEU010000110.1:0-7754 GCA_964450015.1 uncultured Christensenella sp.
GGGTTTACCCGACCGCGAGTAAATTTCCGCGTAACGATTGGTCCGGCGGAGCGATTTAATATTTTCTTGCCGGATTTACCACAGTCATACCGTTGTCGATAAAGTATTTTTGTTGGTAGTACGAGAAGTTGAGCGTAAGACTCAGCGCGATATAGAGCACCATAAACGTAGGAACCATAAGTATCGGGAAAAGTCCGGCGGTCGGGATCGCGGTGACGGTTGCGAGAGTAAAAGCGCATACCGTCAGCACGAATATACACAAGAAGTTTTTGCCGAAATTGGCAAACGTCGGTTTTAGAGAATTTTTAAACGCGATAAAGATATTACGCGATTGTTGCGAGCATATATGCGGAAGCCATTGACATAACAGCGACATCCTTGCGACCATAACCAAAAATATAATGAGCATACATAGAGGCAACGCCATTACGCGCATTATTTTTATTAGCCAAGCGGAAAGATACCCGAGCGCGGTAAGCAGCAAGATATCGACGGAACTGACAATCAGCGCGGTAACAAAGCTGAAAAGCAAGTTTTGCGGCAAGGTGGCTATCGTCGCGTTTGCAAGTCCCATATCGAAGCCCGAAGTCATTTTGCCGTGTAGAATTTTCGAAACAGGCAAAAGAGGTAGAGATATCAAAAAGCGACTGCCGACGACGAGGAGCCAAAAATAAATTAATTTCGTAGTAATCATCGACGAATTGCTGGATAGGAAATCGGTAAATCTTCTAAGCAGCATTTGAATTGAGCGGATAGGGTGTTGAACGAACTGGTCGCTGTCTATGGGAAATTCTTCTTGTATTTCACGGAAGAAATCGGACAATACTGGGTCCAGAATACCTATGAGTATCGCACCCGTTATCAGTATTATTATCAATATAAATATAAACAGTTTTGCCACCAGCTTAAAATTCGAAAGCAAGACGGAAAAGGAGTGTTTGATGGGCATTGTTTACCTCCCGAAATAGCTTTTTGCCAAATCCTCGCGCTTTACCGACTCGGATTCGCAATAGAGTAGAGTGTTGTAGACGAGCGCGACGACCGCACAAGCGGTATACGCGACAGTGTGGATTATCCACTGTACATACCATATATTTCGCGCGAAGTATCCGCCGACGGAAACGGCTAACAGCGTAAGTACCGTAACGAGGGCAAAGCCGAGGACGTTTTTGTGGAATTTCGCACGCGAGAACGAGCGGGCGAGAGATTTGAAGACGAACGAACCGGTTAGGCTCATAATGGGCAGCCAAGTGGACGCCGCGCTCAAAATATACACTTCCAAAAAAATAAATAATAAAAATGAAATTATCGACAACGTAAGCCCAAGGGCAGTTGACGGTATCCTAAGCCACATAAACAGGAATAAATCGTATAACGTGGAAGTCGCAAACACTGTTATGAAGAAAAAAATCGTGACCGCAAGGGCAGGAAAAAAGTTCTCGTTGACCGAATATAGTATTTTGGGAAAGGTAAATTCCCCGACGCGAACGTGTCGAGTAATCATCGAGGTTACGTAAGCGATACATAAAACGAATAATACAAGCGCACAAGCAATCGCCGATAAAGAGGCTGCGGAGTGATTAAAGGAGCTTAGCCACAGCTGATTGAAGCTTGTGAAGCGGTGCGGCTTATAGTCGAAGAAATAGGCAATTGAATTGCTCAAAGGCAAATAGTACGCAGTAATTGCGCACGGAACGAGCATAAGAAGAAAAAGTAAAAAGAACCGTTTTCCTTTGCCGTGTTTAAAGAGATAAGCCATCGTTTGTCCGAATACGTTCATACCGTAATTATACCAAAGGTATGAATTTATTGCAACAAAATTATTCGCAATCGTTTACGGTACCGTTACAAAACGCGGCAAGAAACTTAATAATTAGTGCAAAAAAGTCAATAATCGACGGAATACACGGGAAAATGACAAAATTCGTCAAATACGTTGAAAATACGGTGTGCTATATTTATTAAGGAATTTGACGTCAAAGGCTGAAAAAGTTAATAAAACGGAGGAAAAATGCTTAATAAAATTGTTTTAACCAAAGGCGCGGTTTTCGATTATGAGGAAATAGTGTGCAATATGCAATTAAACCGAGGAGAATTCCGTGCAAGAGTAGAAAAGATTATCGGGGAAAGGGACGAAAATTCTTTGAGATTGGTCTTTAACGATTCGGATTCGAAAAAAGAATTGATGTTGTTTTTACGACGAGGGTACGACTTCGGTATTATGCGGCTTTGGATACTGGAAGGTATTTGCGAAAAAGACGATTACGACGAAGAAATGGAAAGGAGCGGAGCGATAAAAAAATGGTTGGAAATAGAGATAGAATAAACTACGACGAAAATTATATCGTCGACCTTTTGAAAAATTATAAGGACATCAAAAAGCAAAACGCAGTTTTCGATGACGATAACGCCGAACTGGAATTTTTGGACAAGTGCCTTAGATTTTTGGACGATTACGAAAGGGATATTCTCGAAAAGACGTATATCGACGGCGTATCCATGCGAAAATACGCGCTGTATTCGGGCTTTTCGCGCCAGTTTATCGCAAAACAAAGATTAAAAAGCGTGGAATTATTGACCAAGTTTTTCAATATCAAATTCGGTTGATGACGCTAAAAAACAGGGGCGGTCGATTATTCGACTGCCCCGCTGTCTTTGATGATATATTCGTTACAGTTCTCTTAGCTCGGCTAATATGTCGTCTAAAATTTGCGTCGCGGACGCGACGGTTTCGGGGAGAACGCTTCGGTTGGAATCGTCGTCGTTTTTTAACGACGTCTTGATTTCTTTGAGCGCGGCGAGGTTGTCCCTTAACCCGTAGGACTCGCGCGTGGCGATGAGTTCTTCTATAAGAAGTTCCGCATTGGTCAGTTGGTTGACGACCGTCAAACGCCGGACGTATCTTATCTCGTTTTTCGTTTTCAATTTTGCGACGCTTCGTCTTGCCCGTCTTGCGCAGGAACGCGCTTCGTCTAAGTTGGTATATTTCTTAAATCTGATATTAAGACATATGCCTATTACCAGCAGGCAGCCGAGAACGGCGTATTTTACCCAAAGCGTTCCGAATTGTACGGCGTCAACGCCTATCAATACTCCGAGTCCGATAAGGACAACGACTCCGGCAAATATAAAGAGGGCGCAAATTTTGTTTTTCATGGCTTAGTCCTCCTTCCCTTTGGGCATTTTCGCAATGTCTACGGTGAGGCGGTCGTACGGAATTTCTATTCCGAGTTCGTTAAAGCGGTTGTAGACGAGTTCGTTAATATCGTAATACACCGACCAGTAGTCGGCATTGTTTACCCATACGCGGAAGCGGAAGATGAGCCCCGAGCTGCCGTGTTGGTAAAGCCTGACCAAAGGCGTCGGTTCGTCCAATATCTTTTCGTGCTTTTCGGCGATATCCAAAAGCGCTTTTTTTACTTCTTCTATATTCGAGCCGTAGGCGACGGAAAATTCCAAATCCACACGACGGGTGGGTCGGGCGGAATAGTTTATTACGGCATTGCTGTTTACGCGGCTGTTGTTTAAAACTATTTTTTTGTTGTCGGAAGTGTAAATTTCGGTATGCAAGAGTTTTATTGCGCGAATAGTGCCTTCGCAACCGTCGACGCTTATGTAGTCGCCCTCTTTAAACGGTTTGTTAAAGATTATCATTATTCCGCTGGCAAAATCGGACAGGCTGTCTTTTAAAGCAAGACCGACGGCGATAGCCGCGCTGCCCAACACCGCAATAACGCCTGCGTTCAATTTCGGGAACAGTATGACCGCCACCGCGTACACGAGCACCGCGTAGAGCACGAAGTGAATGATTGATATAACGAACGATACCGTCGTTTTGGCAAGGGGCGTCTTTTGCAAAGAATTTTTGCCTATTCTTGCGATTACCTTTATTACAAATAAGCCCAAGAACAAGACGACCGCCGCCGTAAGTATATTGAGTCCCGTGCCCGAAAGAAATTCGCTTAACCACGATTTAAAGCTTTCCATTTTTTTACCTCGTAACGCGTTTTATTCTATTTTAACAAAAAATGCCGACAAATAAAAGCATTTAAGGACGCGGATTTGCAATGCCGAGGTTTTAGTTGCGAAATTGTACTTTTGCGCCGTCGCGTAACGAGCGCATCTTGACAGTTGTCGGTTTTTAATGATAAAATGACGGTAAATTATTTATTAATCTCGCGGAGAAGATATGTTTTACAAAGAACTCTACCGCCCTCGCATGGCGGACTACGACAGGAACGGGAAGCTTTCATACGAAGCGATACTTCATATATTCGAGGGGGTAGGCAGTCACCATTCGGATATTGCCGACGACAATATAATGGACGGCAGTAAAGAAGGGCTTGCTTGGATACTCGCAGACTGGCGCGTGGAAATAATAAACCGTCCCGACAACAAGGACGAAATGGAAATAACTACTTGGATAAGGGCGCAGCAACCCACCTTTAACGTTTTCCGCGAGTTTACCGCGACGGATAAACACGGGCGCGTTATGGTAAAGGGCGAGGCGAAGCTCGTACTATTAGACGTGGCAAGCGGAAGTTTACTGAGAATAAGCGACGAATTGTTTAACGCTTACGGCGTAGAGGACAAGCCCGTATTCGACGCGCCCACGGGTAAACTCAGAGAGGCTAAAATATATACGGAAGAAAAGCGGTTTAAGTTGAGGCGGAGCGATATAGATTTTAACGGACACGTACACAACACTAAATATTTGGATTACGCGTTGGAAGCTTTACCCGAAGAGGTATATTCGAAAAATTCAATTAAAGAATTTCGCATAGTTTATAAAAAGTCAGTTAAAGAGGGCGCGGAAGTTACTCTCAAATACGCATTTGACGGGACGCACAAGGTAGGTATTTACACGGAAGACGGGCTTTGCACGCTTATAGAAATAAAATAGCAACGGAGCGGCTTGTCGACGATATAAATAACGAGCGTTTAATTGACTTGTGAGCTTTATATATGGTATTATTAATAAAATTATATGAATTAAATAATTAAGAGGCAAAAATGGCAGGTATTTTCAATCATAAGGAAATAGAAAAGAAGTGGCAGGAATACTGGTACGGCAACAACGTTTTTCACGCGGTCGAGGAGCCGGGGCGTAAAAAGTTTTACGGGCTTATCGAGTTCCCGTATCCGTCGGGCGCGGGTATTCACGTCGGACACATCAGAGCTTATACCGGTATGGAAGTTGTGGCGAGAAAGAGAAGAATGGAAGGTTACAACGTTCTCTTCCCGATAGGCTACGACGCGTTCGGCTTGCCTACCGAAAATTACGCGATGGCGACTAAACAACACCCGCGTATCGTTACCGATAAAAATATCAAGCATTTCCACGAGCAGCTTCAAAAGGTCGGCTTTTCTTTCGACTACGACAGGACGATAGACACGACCGATCCCGAATATTACCGTTGGACCCAATGGATATTCATGCAAATGTTCAAGCGCGGTTTGGCGTACAAGTCGACGACCTTAGTCAATTTCTGTCCCAAGTGCAAGGTCGTTCTTGCCAACGAAGAGAGCCAGAACGGCGTTTGCGACCGTTGTGGCGCGGAAGTCGAACAGCGCGAAAAGGACGTTTGGTTCTTGAAGATAAGAGAGTACGCCGACAGGCTTTTGGAAGGTCTCAAGGACGTTGATTTCTTAGATAAAATTAAGGTCGAGCAGGCTAACTGGATAGGCAAGAGCCGCGGCGCGGAAGTAACCTTTACGGTGGAGGGCAACGGCAAAACTTATCCTTTAAAGGTTTACACGACCCGCCCCGACACGATATTTGGCGTTACGTTCGTGGTCGTAAGCCCCGAACACCCGATGCTTAACGAATACGCCTCGGATATAAAAAATATCGACGCATTAAGCGAATACCAACGCAAGGCGAAAATGAAAAAAGAGTTCGAGCGCGTTCATATGGCTAAGGAAAAGAGCGGCGTTATAGTAGAGGGCATACACGCAATCAACCCGATAACGGGCAAGGAAATTCCCGTATTTTGCGCCGATTACGTCATGATGGACTACGGCACGGGCGCTATTATGGCAGTTCCCGCGCACGACACCCGCGACTACGAGTTTGCCAAGAAATTCGATTTGCCTATTATTGAGGTTATCGAGGGCGGCGATATAGAAAAAGAAGCGTATATCGCAAAAGACGGCGGGAAAATGGTCAATTCCGGCTTTTTAAACGGAATGGAAGTTAAAGAAGCTATCCCTGCGATGATTGAATACATGGAAAAGAAGGGCGTAGGCAAGGCAAAGGTCGATTATAAGATGAAAGACTGGGCGTTCAACCGTCAGCGTTACTGGGGCGAGCCTATTCCTATAATCAACTGTCCGCATTGCGGTCAGGTACCCGTACCCGAAGAAGAATTGCCTCTCGTTTTACCGTCGCTTGAAGACTTTACTCCGACCGACGACGCGTCGAGTCCGTTAAGCAAGGTCACCGACTGGGTAAACACGACTTGTCCGGTTTGCGGCGCGCCTGCAAAGAGAGAGACGGACACCATGCCGCAGTGGGCGGGCAGCAGCTGGTATTTCCTGCGCTATATGAGCCCGAAATGCGATAACGCGCCCGTAGACAAGGACGCATACGAATACTGGAACCAAGTCGACTGGTACAACGGCGGAATGGAGCACGTCACCCGTCACGTAATTTACAGCCGTTTTTGGAATATGTTCCTATACGACATCGGCGTAGTAAGCAAGCCCGAACCGTACTTAAAGCGCACCGCGCAAGGACTTATCTTGGGCACCGACGGCGATAAAATGAGCAAATCGAAAGGAAACGTAGTAAATCCCGATGACGTAATCGAAGAATACGGCGCGGACGTTTTGCGTACGTTTATCCTGTTTATAGGCGACTACGAAAAACCCGCTCCGTGGTCGGTAGAGGGCGTTCGCGGCTGCTGGCGGTTCTTGAACAGAGTTTGGAATATGCTCGATATGGTAAAGGAAGGGAACGGCGAAAAACTGAACCTTGCGCCCGTCATCAAGAAGGTATCCGACGACTTCGAATGTAACAAGTTCAATACCGCGATAGCGTGCCTTATGAGCGCAATCAACAAAATCTACGCCCGCAATTTCGTGACGAAAGACGAGTTGAATACGATAATCAAATTGCTTTATCCGGTTGCGCCGCATATTACGAGCGAAATGTACGAGATACTCAACGGCAAGAAGATTGAAAAAGAGCCGTGGCCGACCTACGACGAAAAGGACTTGGTTGACGACACCGTGGAAATCCCCGTTCAAGTCAACGGCAAGTTAAAAGCCAAAATCGCCGTACACAAGGACGACGAGGAAGCCGTCGTTATGGAAAAGGCGAAAGAGGCTTATCCGCAACTTAACGATATGACCGTAATTAAGGTAGTTTTCGTCAAAGGGCGTATAATAAATATTGTTGCAAAGTAATAAAAATTAATAAATATTATTTAAAAAGCCCGTCTTTTCGGCGGGCTTTTTAATATGCTGAAAACGGAGTGGACTTTTTAGAGTGATAAAACTTTATTGTAGCGTAACTACTATGTTAAGCAAGAAGCTTCCACCTTGCCTTGCAGTAATTAAAAAGGATGCTCTTAAAAAAGGGGGAAGCTGGCACGCTTGCGTGACTGATGAGGGTAAAATTAAAGTAATAGGTAACAGTGAAGAGTGAAAAGTTAAGGATAAGATATTTTAGAGTCTATTTTTTTATTCCTTGTCGTGTCTTTTGCATTGCACCCTCATCAGTCAACTTCGTTGACAGCTTCCCCCTCGCG
>CAYVEU010000111.1:0-7752 GCA_964450015.1 uncultured Christensenella sp.
AAGAAATGGGATTGGAATGCGTAGGCGGCTGCGGAACGACGGCGTGCCTTGCGCTGCTTAACGACGCGGTAAAAAAAGGCGGGCTTATGGCAACCTCGCACGTCGGCGGGTTGAGCGGCGCGTTTATTCCCGTAAGCGAGGATATAGGAATGATAAACGCCGTCAACAAAGGCGTATTGAAAATAGAAAAGCTGGAAGCGATGACTGCGATATGCTCGGTGGGCTTAGACATGATAGCCGTCCCGGGCGACACCACGGCGGACGTACTGAGCGCGCTTATCGCGGACGAAGCGGCAATCGGCGTTACCAACAATAAAACGACGGCGGTGCGCGTCATACCCGTATACGGCAAAAACGAAGGGCACGTCGATTTCGGCGGGTTGTTGGGCAGCGCTCCGATAATGGCGATAAATACGGCGTCGCCGGCTAAATTCATAGCTCGCGGCGGGCGGATTCCGGCGCCGGTTTGGGCAAATAAAAATTAACGGGGCGTCTCTGACGCAGCGCTTTCCGCCCTCGATATAAAATAACGATAAGTTTTTTTATTGAGAGTTGTCGAAAGAATGGCGGATAAAAAAGAAAGGATCGAGGGCTTTTGCGAAAATCTTCTCTATCGTACTCAGTACGCCGACGTTTGATTTTCGCAAAAAATCACTACACCCGAGTCACCCCTCGGCGGGGCGTCTTCGGCGCTTTTCGCCCTTAATAATACAAAGGAATATAACACAATGAAAAGAGTAGCGGAATTTCAAAAGGTCAGTTTAAAGCAGTTCTTAGCGGATTCTACGGCGTTTGTCGACGCGGAAAAAGCTTACGACGGGATTAAAATGCCCGTAAGGGCAACCGTGGGAAGCGCAGGTTACGACTTCTTTTCGCCTTACGACGTGACGTTAAAAGCGGGCGAAAGCGTTAAAATACCGACCGGTATAAGAGTAAAAATCGACGAAGGGTGGGTTTTAAAGATGTACCCGAGAAGCGGACTTGGATTTAAATTCCGCATTCAGCTCGATAATACGGTCGGAATAATAGACAGCGACTATTATTTCAGCGACAACGAAGGGCATATGCAGGCGAAGATAACCAACGATAGCAAAGAGGGGAAAACTCTCAATCTATCGGCGGGGCAGGCGTTTTGTCAGGGCGTTTTCGTCGAATACGGCATAACTTACGACGATGAAGTTACTGCGGTCAGGAACGGCGGATTCGGAAGTACGGATAAGAAATAAATATTGTTTTGTAACGGATAACAGCCGCTGCCATGCATGGCGGGTTGAGGGCGTGTAGCAATTAATTACGTACGCTCCGGCGGTTTGAGAAGGGAACGAAATGAATTACACTATATTGTTGGAGTTGGCGCTTATATTGCTGTCAACTAAGTTGTTTGGGATAATATCAAGGAAATTGGGTCTACCGCAAGTGGTAGGCTCTCTCATTGCCGGACTATTGATAGGTCCGTGCGTTTTGGGCTGGGTCAAGCCGTCGGAAACCCTTAAAATAATCGCCGAACTGGGCGTTATCCTTATTATGTTCAGCGCGGGACTGGAAACCGACACCAAAGAGTTGAAAAAGACGGGGCTCGCGTCATTGTTGGTGGCGTCGGCGGGGGTGTTGCTTCCGCTCGCCTGCGGTTTTTTGATTGCGGCGGGGTTTTTCGGCGGGTTCGCCGATATGGATACGACGAAAGTTTTGAAGTGCGTTTTCATAGGCGTTATTATGACGGCGACGAGCGTCACCATAACCGTGGAAACGCTAAGGGAAATGGGCAAATTGCAAACGCGTGCGGGGACGGTTATTTTGTCGGCGGCTATTATCGACGACGTTATCGGCATTATACTTTTGAGCATAATAATAGGCGTGGGCAACCCCGAAGTCAAACCGTGGGTCGCGATAGTGAAAACGGTCGTATTCTTTATTTTGGCGATAGGCGTCGGGATAGGAATCCATTTTCTATTCAAGTGGTTGGATAAAAAATTCCCGCATACGAGAAGGCTGCCTATTTTGGGTTTGGTCGTGTGCTTTTTGTACGCGTACTGCGCGGAAAGATTTTTCGGCGTTGCCGATATAACGGGCGCGTACCTTGCGGGGATAATGATGTCCGGGCTCAAAGATACCGCTTATATCGATAGAAAGATAGAGATAAACGCCTACATGATTTTCGGTCCCGTGTTTTTTGCGAGTATCGGTATCAACGCGACGTTTGCCGGTTTTAACGCGACGACCGTGTGGTTTACTTTGGCTTTCGTCGTCGTTGCTATCGTGACAAAAATGCTCGGTTGTTTCGGTATGGCAAAGCTTTCCCGTTATAGCTGGCGTGAGTCGGCTGTTGTCGGCGTCGGCATGATTGCGCGAGGCGAAGTTTGTCTTATCGTCTTGCAAAAAGGCATTGCGGCGGGTTTTGTGACGTCAGAATATCTTGCTATGGGAGTAATGCTCGTTATCGTCAGCAGCTTCCTTGCGCCGATTTTATTGAAACTAATTTACCGGAAAGAGGAAAAAAATATTTTGCCCGAACCGAACGTTTCCGTCGATAGTGAAACGTGTGGACAATAAACACCATATATTGTGGGCGGAAAATTTTCTCGCCGAGCTAATTTATCCATTGAATTTACATTGCGCTTAGTAAGTGGTAAAATATAATAGCTTTAACCGCAATTGCATATTATCGATTGCAACTGTCGAATTTTGAAATTGCGCAAGTAAATCGGTTCCCTGTGCGAGTTGCGGGGAATTTTTAAGGGAAACAGATGATTAACGACGAAGACATAAGAAGCAAACTGCTTATTCTTTTTATACTGGAAAAGATGGAGATGCCCGTAAATACGGACGTTCTTTTGCAAATGTGTTCCGTCGATAACAACTGGATACCGTATTTGTGCTTGGGACAGTACGTTTCGGAACTGAAACAGTCGGGATTTATAAACGAGCATATCGACGATCTCGGAAGAGAATCGATAACGCTCAGCGAAGACGGCAAAGTTTGCATAAGCCACTTTTTTAAAGATATATACAAGTCCGTCCGCGACGACGTTACCGCCTATATCCGCCAAAACAAATTGAACTACCGCAAGCAACAAGAATTTGTTTGTACTTACGAGCGTTTGCCCGATGGCGGGTTTAAAGTCGTATGCGCCGTCCGCTCCGCCGATACCGCGGTTTTCGAGCTCTCGTTTTTTGCGCCGACGATGACGAAAGTTACGGCAATAAAAAATAAGTGGCAGTCGAAAGCCCTCGACTTTTATCGCTCTTACGTAGACTTGCTCATAGATTGATTACGTTAGCTTAACTAAGTAATTCCATATCCGAACCCGATTTTATCGGGCGGATTTAGAATTGATACCGCGTTAAAGCCCTTGCCAAGTCATCCAAGGCTTGCCTGCGGACTTTGCCTTGTCTGAATGTAAATCCGCAACGCTAAAATTGTTCGCACCTTAAATAATCTATTTTGTGATGACTTTTGCCGAAGCTGACGTTCGTTTACAGGCGTATTCCTAGGTAAGATGAGACAAAAGGCGCGCAAAAGAGATGTTAAGGCGAGTTCGGATGTGAAATTACTTGGTTAAAACAATCGTTGCGCCCATAGAATATACTATGAGGCGCTTTTTTTACGTGACGGTAGTTTTAATAATTCTTGTTTTACCGCTTTGTTCCTGCGTGCAAAAAACGCGGGAAAATACTCTGCCGCTAAATGCCGAAACCAAAATTTTCACAGGTATCGGCAAGGAATTTTTCGTCGTCGTAAGGCAAACGGGAGAGGGACAAGTAAATATAGATAACTGTATCCATAGATACAATTATCTCGGATATTCGGTGCAACTGATCCCGCTCAACATCAACGTTGAAAAGGGCTGTATCAAAGCGTCGTATCAAGGAAACGACTACGAATTTTCGTCGGGAAATTTTTCTAAGTTTTCGCAAGGCGTTGCGGCAAGCGACGAAATAACAGTCGTCTACGGCGACGACTGTGAAGAGATATATTTAGAGGAGCAAGAGATTGACGTTGACAGTCTTGTGTCGACTTTTTTCCGACGCGTAGAGAGGAACGCGGACGGAGATACAAACGAAAGCCGACTGGAAATCAAATTCGTTTTGGATTATCGCGGGACGTTCGTATTTTGCGTGTACAGTGAAAACGGGCGGTTCGTCGGCGCGGCGTTGTTTGACGAGTGCGGCGAGTTCATAACGGATATTGGAGCAACGGATTTTTTGCCGACGGATAGCCGGTAGGCATATATGACGAAAAACTGTCGAAATACGCAAACCGATATTGACACGCCGAATCATTGGTTTTATAATTGTTTATATAGTCTTACATTATTCAGTGAGGTCGTATGGTTAATTTTGCGTCAGCCGTTTCCGCAGACGGCAAGAAAAAAATGAGCGGCAAGAAAAAGTTTTGGATAATTTTCACGTCCGTATTGTTGGTTATAATTATTGCGGTCGGAATAACGGTAGGGGTTTTAGTCGGCAATTCTAAAAAGGCAAAGAAGGAAGAGGTGTTTTTTGTGGACAATCCCCACGGATTTACGAAGTTGGGAATACGCCCTAACAAAGACGGCGAACTCGATTTCGGAGATTTGAGCGCAAAGAGCGAGCAGGAATTAAAGGAAATAGCCGTTATACTTTATGATACGGCGACGGTAAATTTCAAGAATAACAACTGCGTAATTTACGATAATCAGGAAGCGACTATGTCCGTTCTCGGTATTGAGAATATCATGAAAGTCGATTCCGTCACCATGAAAACGAACGAGGAATATTTCCGAATTGATTACCGTTTGAGAAAATCGACCCCATTTATCGATATGTTCAGTACATACGGCAAGAAAATAAACGATAGTTTGGAAATGATACTTACCGAGAGAATGTACGCGACGAAAAACAGCGAAAAAATGACTTATCAAAAGGTAAAAAATTCGAATTTGAACGAAAATTCGGTACCGTACGCTATTTGGGACTCGGGAGATTATTCGATTGTCGAAGAAATGAGGGACGTGCCTGCGTTTAATTCCGAGCAAGAGGGTGCGTACAGCTTGACCGCGCATACTATAAAAGCGAGTACGATAGAGGCCGCAACTGTCGAATACGATGAAGAAAAAGGTTATTATACCGTCAAGATAACGCTTGATATAACCAACGAAGAAACGTCTGCAAACGCTCTTGACAATATTCGCAACGGAAGCGGCGACAAGAATGCGAGTTTCGACATGCTCGACGTAGAGGTTACTGTATGGAACAACGGTTATTTCCGTGATTTCAGGATGACCGAAAATTGGACGGCGCACGCAATGGGTATAGCATTTTTGGAATTTTCCAGCCTGTTTAAATACAATATGTACTTCTCTTACGACGAAACGGACTGCAACTTGCACGCATATCAAGATTATTTGGACATGATGGCGGCTATCACAGACGAACAGGACGTTATCTAGGATGTTATATAGATAGTATATTATAGGGTAGCGCATGGGTAAGGTAAAAAGTAAAAACATAATTATAGCTATTGCGCTACTGTCGGTCGTGCTTTTCGGGTCCGTATGCGGCTTGTCCGTATCGCAGCCCGCGCATGCCGATATTGGGCCGAAGCCGTCCGTTACCGTTACCGTCGAAAATATAGGCGACAAAGTCTGCTACGGCACGTTGCTGTCCGCTTCCGAAGGCTACGGTCCGCATCATGCGTACACGTCCGAATATCCGTATATACAGGACAGCCGGTACGACCCCGAAAACAAAGACTACGATTCGGAAGAATATGCGATATGGAAAGCGTTTGTCGATTACGTCGATCCCGACGGATACTATTATTGGCAAACGCACTGGGCATTGCAAGAAACGGATAAAATATTTTGGGGTTATTATCGACCGTATAAGTTTAAAATTCTATTATATTTTCCCGAAACGCAAACGTTTGCGTCGAGCGATATTTGCGAGTGCTATGCGTTTCACAGCTATTTTAATGCAAAATTATCCGATAACGATATTGCCGTTTCGCAAGATAAAGCGGTAACCGTGCGTAAAAACTACGATTACACTTGGGAAATAGTTTCCCTTTTTGCTCGCATAGTCGCAACGGTTGCGTTAGAACTGGGCGTTGCGTGGCTACTTTTTAAGATGCGGACAAAAAAGAAAATCATTACGGTCACCGTCGTAAACGTGATTACGCAAACTATAATGAACGTTGCAATCAACGTTTTGTCGTACTTTGAAGGCGGGTGGGCGATATTGTGGTATATCCCAATAGAGCTTGGCGTGTTTGTTGTCGAAGCCGTGGCGTATAGTATAATATTCCGCGTCAAGGAACGTAAAACCATCGGGGCGTACGGCGCCATGCCGAATCCCGATTATGCGTCGATAGGGAAGTGTGTGCTGTTGTCATTCGTTGCAAACCTGTTTTCGTTTGTAGTCGGGGTAGCGCTTGCGCTAGTTATTCCGGGAATATTTTAGTTAATAGTTATATTCCGCCTGTGGCGGAGTTATATTTGCCTAGCGGCAAGTTATATACCGCTAACGCGGAGTTATATTTGCCTGACGGCAAGTTATATTTCGCCTATGGCGAAGTTATATACCGCTTGCGCGGTGTTATATTCGGCTGACGCCGAGTTATATTCTGCCTACGGCAGAGTTAAGGATAAACTAAGCTGAAAATAATTTTATAATAATACCGCTTACGATTTTACGCATATTGTCGTATTCTATGTACGAATGTTTGTCGTATACGCATTCGTGCGCAAAGGACTGTATCATGTTCATTGCGAGATGAATTTTTTCGTTCAGGTCGCTCGTTTTATAGCCTAAGGACGCCAAATGTTCGGCAAATTTCAAAGTAATATCGTCTTCCATTTCGATAAATCTTGCGTTGACTGCGTTATCTACGTGGGTCAAGGAATGTAACGCTTCGTGTATGTGTGCGTTTTGGGTGTGTATTACGATAGCCTCGTCGATTATTTTCGGTATGAGTTCGTCAAAGTCGAGCGGCTGTTCGACAGAGGAAAGCATATCGAATACGGGCTGATACGCGCGGTCGGCATACAGACCGAGAACTTCCAAAAGTATATCGCGCTTATCTTTAAAATATCCGTATACTATTCCGGTAGATACCCCCGCGCGTTTTGCAATCTCCGCAGTGTTCGTAGAAAAATATCCGACTTCGGAAAACAGCTCGAAGCTAGCGTTTATAATCTTATTTTTCGTTTCTATCGACCGCTTTTGTTGCGGTTTTCTTATTTCGTTCGACATACCGTCCTCTACCGATTGTTTCTTCTTGTTTTAACAACGTTATTGTACCACGTTTGGGAAATAAATGCAAATATGAAAAAAGTTTCATATTTTGCTTGACAAGTCGAGGAGCGTCGAATATAATTAAATCGGAATATGAAAAAAGTTTCATATTTTCAAATTGCAAAAAATAGAATTTAGCGAGGTGGGGGATATGCCGCTTGTTATGGCGCCTATAAACGTTAGTTTGCGTGTATTGAAGATTTTGACGGACGAAAAGACCAAAAAGCATTTGGAGAGTTTGGGGATAACGATAGATTCCGAACTGAGTATTTTATCGCAGAGCGGCGGAAGCACGATTTGCATCGTAAAGGACGGACGGTTGGCGCTAGACCGCAACATAGCAACGAAAATTTTA
Source organism: uncultured Christensenella sp. (assembly GCA_964450015.1). Taxonomy (GTDB): domain Bacteria; phylum Bacillota; class Clostridia; order Christensenellales; family DTU072; genus CAG-1782. Next base: position 7,631 of record CAYVEU010000111.1, read on the forward strand.
GTTAGATTTTAATAAATAAAGGAGGCGAGGAAAAATGCAAAAAAAGCTCAGTGAATTTGCAATCGGTGAGAGCGGGCGGATAATCGCCGTCGGCGGCGACGGAAAGATACGGCGCAGGCTGT
>CAYVEU010000112.1:0-7749 GCA_964450015.1 uncultured Christensenella sp.
GGAGCGGCTTATTGCTTTGCACCATTTGGACATACCGTGGCGACCTGCGGATATGGTACAGCGCGAGGGGAGAATACTCAGGCAAGGCAACGGGAACAAAGAAGTGTTTATTTACCGTTACGTGACCGAGGGCAGTTTCGACGCGTATTCCTGGCAACTTTTGGAGAGCAAGCAGAGGTTTATAAGCGCGTTGCTTTCGGGAGCCGTTACGGAACGCAGTCGCGAGGACATAGACAATTGCGTTTTAAGCTATGCCGAAGTAAAGGCTTTGGCTGTCGGCAATCCGTTGATAAAGAAGCGCGTCGAGACGGCTAACGAACTGTCCAGATACGTATCTTTGCAGCGCAAGGCGGCGGAAGAGCGGGATAGGCTTAATAGGGACCTTATAGAAACGCAGGCTACGATAGTCGACATGCAAAACAGGATAGCAAACGCCGAGGCGGATATTACGTTTTTGGCGGAGTACGCCGAAGAATACACCAAAGAGCAACGGGCGGAGCTGCGAACATTGATATTTACCGAACTTTGCGACAACGTTTTGAAGAGCAAGGAAAGGGAGATTGCGAAATACCGAGGGTTTGCCGTGGTGCTGCCCGCGAACATGCGACAGGAAAAGAAATACGTATGGTTGAAGCGCAAAGGGCGCTATTACGTCGAGATGGCGGAAAGCGAGCGCGGAATTATCTTGCGAATGGACAATTTCTTGGAAAAACTGCCCGAACTTATGCAAAAATATAAAGACAGGCGCGTCGAGTGTATAAACAGGGTAAACGATATAAACGCCGAACTCGGCAAAAACGAAAATTATACTTCGCAAATAGAATACTACAAAAAACTCTTGAAAAAAATAGACGGACAACTGGGGGTGCACGATGAATGATATAAAATCGGCGGGAGTACCGCAATTAACCGTTGAAAAAGCGGTGAAAATACTTTCCGAATCTTACGGTAAAATCATAAACGCGGGGGTGAGCGTCAAGACTTTCCCTTCGGTCATGATGTGGGGCGCGCCCGGCGTGGGTAAGTCGCAGGCCGTACGGCAAATTGCCGCCGAGATCACCAAGCTTACGCACAAACGGTGCAACGTCACCGACGTAAGGCTATTGCTTTTCAATCCGATAGATTTAAGAGGTATACCGACGGCGAATAAGGACAAAACGCTTGCGGTATGGCTTAAACCGCAAATATTTAAGATGGACGAGAGCGAAAACACGGTCAATATTTTGTTCCTTGACGAAATTTCCGCCGCACCGCAGTCGGTTCAAGCCGCCGCGTACCAAATAACGCTCGATAGGGTTATAGGCGAACACAAGCTTCCCGACAACTGTATAGTTATCGCCGCCGGCAACAGGGTGACGGACAAGTCGGTGGCGTACAGAATGCCGAAAGCGTTGGCAAACAGGCTGATGCATATCGAGATAGAGAGCAATTTCGAAGCGTGGAAACGTTGGGCGGTCAAAAACGGCATACACGAAAAGGTGATAGGATTTTTGTCGTTCAGGCGGGATTATCTTTTGAGTACGGAGGTATCTACGGCGGACGATTTGGCGTATGCAACGCCGAGAAGCTGGGAAGCGGTCAGCAACGTATTGCGGTACGTGGGCGAAAGCGTCGACGGAAATTTCGAATTGATTGCCGGTTTGGTCGGCACGGGTATTGCTTCGGAGATGCGAACGTGGGAGAAAGTCTATCTAGCGCTTCCCGACATAGCGGATATTTTCGCGGGGAAGGTAACGCCCGTGCCTAAAAGCACCGACGCACTGTACGCTTTGGTGGCGGGTATGACGAGATACGCGCGCGAACACAGACCCAACATGACGGAGATAGACAATTCGATACGCTACGCCGAAAAATTGCCCGCCGATTATTCCGTCGTCCTTATGAAAGATTATATGGAGCTGGACTTTCTGTCCTACGAAAAACTGATGAAATTGCCGTCGTTTCAAAAATGGGTCAGGGAAAAGGGGAAATACTTGAATGGAAGCGTATGACGAAAAAGAATTTGCCCGTCGTTTGATTCTTGCGAGAATGCGGATAATGAACAAGAACGGTTTTTACGGCTTGTTGCTTATGCATGCGCATTTTGCATTGGATTTAAGCTTGCCGACGGCGGCGACCGACGGAGAAAAGATTTTTTTCTCGCCCGAATTTATGCGACAATTGTCCGATTCCGAGCTTGACTTCGTATTAATGCACGAAATTATGCATATTGCGTTGAAGCACTGTTTCAGGGATGAAGGAAGAGATCCCGAGCTATTTAATATTGCTTGCGATATAGTGGTGAACTCCAATATTTTGCAGTCCTGCGGAATGAATATAAAGAGCATCACGCTGAAAAATCACGGCGAAGCCATGCACGTTGCGCCCGACGGACAAGAGGGATATTTATATACCGCCGAACAGGTGTATAAAATGTTGGAAGTAAACCGAAAGCCTCGGGAACCTCGATACAAAGGCGGCAATATAGACAGTCACGACAAATGGGGCAAAGGGGATCCGCGCGTGGCGGCGGAGTGGGAAAAGTGCGTCGCGGACGCGGCTGCGGCGGAAACGAATAGACGCCGCGCCGGGGAAAACGTTCCCGCAGGAGTGGAAAGACTTTTAAAAGAACTAAGACGCCCGACCGTCGACTGGCGTACAGTGCTTGTTGATTTTATTCAAGAAGAAGTTTGCGACTATTCGTTTTCACCTTGCGACAGGAGATACGACACCGACTTTTTTCTGCCCGATTTCAACGATAAATGCGACAAGGTAAAAAATATTTTATTTATGATAGATACGTCCGCGTCCATGTCCGAAGATATGTTGACGGCGGTGTATTCCGAGGTCTACGGCGCAGTCGAGCAGTTTGACGGAAATATCGAAGGGAAACTCGGATTTTTCGACGCGGAAGTAATAGAGCCCATTCCGTTTGCGGGTATGGACGAATTTAAGTTGATTAAAGCGAAAGGCGGCGGCGGAACGAGTTTTAAGGCTATATTCGATTATATTAATAAAAAATTATCCGACGACTTGCCGGACAGTATAATTATTTTGACGGACGGGTATGCCGACTTCCCTGCCGAAAAAGCGGCGTTGGGGATACCGGTATTGTGGGTTATAGTACCCGTATATTACCATGAGGGCTTGCAAAAAAGAGTTCCGCCCTGGGGCAAAACCGTCTATATTCCTTAAAATCAAACCCGAAACGATACGCAGCGAAAAAATCACTCTTGAAATTGTACGCCGATGATGTTATCATTGAAATTAGGATAATATATTCTTTTAGGCAATATATTTATAAAGGAGAATGTTATGGCGGACTTTTGTAAGGAGAAAATCAGGAACGTTGCTCTTATAGGGCACGGCGGCGAGGGAAAGACATCGCTGGCGGAAGCGATGCTTTATTTGACCAAAGGCATAGACCGTTTGGGAAAGGTGACCGACGGCAATACGGTAAGCGATTACGACTCGGAAGAAATTGCAAGAAAGATGAGTATATCGCTGAGTCTTATATCCGTATATTATAAGGATTATAAGATAAACGTCTTGGACGTGCCGGGCTTTTTCGATTTCGAGGGGGAGATGATAAGCGCGTTAACGGTAGCGGACGGCGCGGTCGTTGTCACGCAAAGCTCGGGGGCGCTGTCGGTAGGCGCGGAAAAGGCTCTCGATTATTGTATCGAAAAGAATATTCCGACGATAATTTTCATCAACGGTTTAAATAAGGAAAACAGCAACTATTCTGCGACGGTTAAGGCGATAGGGGCAAAGTACGGCATGAAGGTCGCCGCCGTTGAAATTCCCGTTATGGACGGAAACAACGTGATAGGGGTAGTGAACGTAGCGTGCAATAAGGCGTTCGATTTAAGCGGCAACGAAATCCCCGTGCCGAGCGATATTGCCGAGGAGGTAAATAAGCAAAGCAACGAGCTTATAGAAACTATTGCGGGCGGCAACGACGAGTTATTCGAAAAATTCTTCGAAGAGGGCGAACTGTCCGACGAAGATAAAAAAATCGGCACGGCGGCGCTCGTAAAAAAATGCGAGCTTTTCCCCGTCGTCGGCGGCGTGGCGGTAGGTACGCCGGTCTTAGGCAATTTGCTCGATTATATAGTCGAGTATATTCCGTATGCGGGAGAAACGGTCAATGCGAAAGCGGATAAGGACGGGGAAACGGCAGAACTGGCTTACGATAAAAATCAACCCGCAATTTGCCGTATTTTCAAAACGATAATCGACCCGTTCGTAGGTAAGCTTAATTTATTTAAGGTATACGCCGGCAGCGTCAAGAGCGGCGATATTTTGTTCAATATGAGAAAGGGCGACAATGAAAAGGTGAGCACGCTGTATTTTCTCAAAGGCAAATTCCAAGAGAATGCCGATTGCGTCAACGCAGGCGATATTGGCGCGTTTGCCAAACTTTCGTATACCTCTACCGGCGACACTCTTTGCAACCAGTCGTTTAAAGTCGCTTTTCCGCCGATAGAATTTCCCAAGCCCGTTTTGACGATGGCGATTGCCGCAGGCGAAAAGGGCGGTACCGACAAGATAGTCGAGGGACTGCGCAAGCTTACGGAAGAGGATTGCACGTTTAAGGTAGAAAAAAATTCCGAAACGCAGGAGACGGTTATCAGCGCGATGGGCGAAACGCAAATCGACGTACTTTGCAAAAAGGTCAAGAATAAATATAAGATAAACGTTACTCTCAGCGAGCCGAGGATCGCATACCGCGAAACTATAACGAAAACGGTCGAGCAGCAGGGCAAGTGCAAGAAGCAAAACGGCGGCAGCGGTTTGTACGGCGACGTACATATAAGATTCGAACCCGCGCCCGATATAGACTTCGAATTTGCCGAAGAAGTGGTAGGCGGAGCGGTGCCCAAGCAGTATTTCCCGTCGGTTGAAAAGGGCTTGCGGGAAGCGAAAGAAACGGGCGTATTGGCAGGGTGTCCGATGGTCGGGTTCCGCGCGGTACTGTTTTTCGGCAGCTACCATTCCGTAGACAGCAAGGAAGCGGCGTTTATCGAAGCGGCGAAGATTGCGTTTAAAGAAGGTATGGTAAGGGCGTGCCCGACGATGCTCGAACCTATTATGAATTTAAAGATAACCGTACCGCACGATTACATGGGCGACGTTATGGGGGACTTGACCAAGCGCAGAGGCAGGCTGTTCGGGACGGAGCACGTCAACGGCAAGACGGTTATTACGGGAGAAGCTCCCGCGGCGGAACTGACAAGATACGCAATAGACTTGCGCAGTATGACGCAAGGTCGTGGTAAATTCGAAACGGAATTTGCCCGTTACGATGAAGTACCGCAGGTTATGCTGCCTAAACTCATTGAAGAAGAGAAAGCCAAGAGGACTAAATAATATCGGAAAACGAAGCGCGGTCGACAACCCGCGCTTTTGTTTAATTCTCATTCAGTTTTCGGATAAATAAAGACCAAAGAACATTTTAGGTAAAAAATGGAAATAAGTATGTCGAAAAAAATTAAATTTTGTCGTTATTTTGTTTGACTTTAATCGTCAATAACTTTAAAATGAATAGTATCTTTTCGTCTTAGGAGAACGCGTGGAATCGCTTAAAAACAAAATTCTCAAAGAGGGGAAAGTATTCCCCGGAAATATTTTAAAGGTAGACGGTTTTATAAATCATCAAATAGACGTCGGACTTTTAGAGGAAATAGGTAGGGAATTTGCGCGTATTTTCGCGGACGGAAACGTCACGAAAGTGCTTACTATCGAGGCGTCGGGAATAGCGATAGGCTGTTTTGTTGCAAAAGAATTGCACGTTCCTATGCTGTTTGCGAAAAAATCCCGTACCAAGAATATCGCAGGAACGGTTTATACCAGTCAAGTAATGTCATATACTCACGGAAACGTATATGACATTATTGTTTCTAAGGAATATTTGAAAGCGGGGGACAGGGTCCTCATAGTCGACGATTTTCTTGCCAACGGCGCGGCTCTCGAAGGGCTTATGGACGTCGTTAAGCAAGCCGAAGCTACCATGGTCGGGTGCGGAATAGTCATCGAAAAGGGCTTTCAGGGCGGCGGCGACCGCCTAAGACAACAGGGCGTGCGGGTTGAGTCGCTTGCAATAGTGGACAGCATGACCGACACGTCGCTTACTTTCAGGTAATAAAAACAAATAAAAAAACCAAAATGGAGGACACAAAAATGAAAATGAAAAGAGTATTGGCAATCGTTCTCGCTATTGCCGTAGTCGCAGCTTGCGCACTCTCTCTCGTTGCTTGCAACAATGACGACGACTTGAACGAACTCACGTTGCCCGCATACGCGATTGACGCACCGGATTATTCTTCGTTGGTAATTCCGTCCGACTTCAAAATCGGTATGATTTGCTTGCACGACGAAAATTCCACCTACGATAAGAACTTTATCGACGCTTTAAAGGCGACTCAGGCTAAGTTCAACCTGACTAACGATCAAGTTAAAATCGTTACCGGAATTGACGAATCGGAAGAATGCTATAACAAGGCTTGCGAGCTTGCCGACGACGGATGCGATATCGTCTTTGCAGACAGCTTCGGTCATGAGCAATACATGATTAAAGCGGCTAAGAAGTATACCAACGTTTTGTTTGCGCACGCAACCGGAACCAAGGCGCATACTGAGGAGGACCTCGATAACTACGTAAACGCTTTCGCTTCTATCTACGAAGGTCGTTACCTTGCGGGCGTTGCCGCAGGCATGAAGTTGAACGAAATGATCGAAGCAGGTAAGTTCACCGCCGACCAAGCTAAGATGGGTTACGTAGGCGCATTCCCTTACGCCGAAGTTGTTTCGGGTTATACCTCTTTCTATCTCGGCGCTAAGTCCGTTTGTCCGACCGTTACCATGGACGTTACCTATACCACGAGTTGGTATGACGAAACCAAAGAAAACAATGCGGCAAAGAGCTTAATTCAAAGAGGCTGCAAGCTTATTTCGCAACACGCAGACTCCATGGGCGCTCCCAACGCTTGCGAAGAAGCGGGTGTTCCGAACGTAAGCTACAACGGTTCTACTTTGAAGGCTTGCCCCGATACGTTTATCGTGTCTTCCAGAATTAACTGGGCTCCTTATTTCGAGTACATTATTGCCCAAAAAGTAAAGGGAGAAGCAGTTGAAAAGGATTGGACGGGTACCATCAAGACCGGTTCCGTAGTTCTTACCAACGTAGGCGGAAACGCTGCTGCCGAAGGTACCGTTGCCAAGATAGTCGAAGTTCGCGAAAAGCTCGTTAAGGGCGAAATCAAAGTTTTCGACACCAACACCTTTACCGTTGGTGGACAAAAGGTTACCACCTATGAAGCAGACGTTGACGATATGGGCGACTTTGTCGGTGAAACCGAAGTAATTGCTAACGGCGCGTTTGAGGAATCCAAGCATCGTTCCGCTCCTTACTTTGATTTGAGAATCGACGGTATTACCGAGCTTGACTAATAAAAAACAAATTAAAAAATAAATAATTTTCAATCAAAAGCATAGAAAGGGTGCCGCGCAAGGCGGTTTCCCTTTCCGTGTTTTCAAAGATAAATTAAAAGACATATTCCCGTGGAGGAAACTCGGTGGAAAAGACAGTAGCCATTGAACTGAAAAACATAACAAAGCGTTTCGGTGAAGTCGTAGCCAATAAGGACGTCGATTTGAACGTTTATAGAGGGGAAATTCTTTCTATCCTCGGCGAAAACGGAAGCGGAAAAACCACGCTTATGAATATGATTTCGGGAATATACTTTCCCGACGAAGGGACGATAGAGA
>CAYVEU010000113.1:0-7673 GCA_964450015.1 uncultured Christensenella sp.
TGCAATCGCATATACAGTCTCGCCGCCGCCGAGATCCACGAGGTTGTTTCTGCTGGGACAAGCTTTTGCTGTATAAAAAAGTATTGTAAATAACGATATATAAGTATTAAACAATGCGGAAAAGGAACGTATAGAAGTGGACATAATCAAGTGCTTTACGTCCCCGAATGAATGTGCGCTAAGTGTTAAAGCGGTTAGTACTTCTATTTTATCTATATTGCTTAAACGTTAAAAGCGGATATTTGAGCAAAATTCGGGGACTTTTCCGAAAGTCTTCGACTACCGTAATAGGGGTATCCCCGCCGTGCTTGTCGCGGTGGGGAAGAGGAGCAACCCCGTAGTATCCCGCGAATTTGCGTAGCATATTCGTAGACGGAGAGTGTTGCGACGAAGTACGCCGACGGTTCGGTTTCGAAAAAAATCACTTATTCTGTCCACTCTTGAACGTATCGCGGTATTGACATTCGACAGGATTTCCAATATAATGGAAGAAGATTTTTACGGAGGAAGATAAAATGAAAGACTACCGTTTGCTTATCAGTCACGTGGGAAAAGACGAAGATATAGCCATTCGGTGTGTAAAAGCGCTTGATATTACCATTGGGCAAGAAGACAACGGTTTTAAGATAGTGCCCGTGTATATGGAAAGTAAAACGGACGGGTGTTTCGGCGATTATATGGAATGGTCCGAAAAAGCCGTGAATACTTGTCACGGCGTGCTTGCGATAATAACCGATAATACCGCGGCAACCAATGTTTCCGACGATGGGATTGAAGCAAACGTTAAGGTGATGTATAAGGAGATATCTTTTGCCATGAAGCAACACAAGGACGTCTTGGTGTTGCGCAAAACGGGCGTCGAACTGCAAACCGGTTACAATTTGATATTACAAAATATAAAATGCGCGCCGTTCGGAAACGATAATTTGGACTCCGCTATCGAAAAAATCGCAAATGACGTCATATTGCATGCAAAACGCAGATTCGGCGGCGATCCGCTTCTTGAATACGCCGGTAAAGTCGGAGCAACTCTAAAACCGTCAATCATTTCCGATACGTCTGCCTATTTGGGGAGAGGAGATAAAATTGCGGAAATAGACGACTGTTTTGACTCCGGTAAACGCATCGTATGTATTACCGGCTTCGGCGGAATAGGAAAGACTACTCTTGCGAAAATGTACGCCAAAGCGCATCCTGCCGAACCTGTTGTTTTGCAGTATTGCACAGCCGAAGAAACTAGCTTGAAAAACGCCGTAATCAGTCTCAGTATGGAGTACGACAGTCCCGATTTCGAAAAAATGGATATCGACGAAAAGTATACCTTGCGCATTAAGCAATTGGGCAATCTCGACACGCGCACGCTGATTATCATCGATAATTTCAACGCCGATTTCGGGAACGTCAACAATAGAGAAGTACTGGACGTTCTTTCTACACTCGATAACTGCAAATTCCTGATATCTTCCAGACGGACTTTGACTCGTAAAGACGTCGGAATAGTAAAGGTCGGAAAGTTGGACGATAAAGACATTTTCGATTTATTCTACCGTGATTCGCGTTGTGAAAGAACCGAAGAAAACGACGACTACGTAAAACAACTTATCAAACAAACAAACGGACATACGATGACTATTGAGCTTGCGGCAAAAGCCGTCGGAATGGACGAAAATGGCGTTACGCTAAAAGAAATCGTAGAGGGCTTTCTTTCCGTAGACGCCGTCACACAGGTGGACGACAGGCACGACGGTTATGACGAATACGAGACTATTTATGCACATTTAAGCAAGCTTTTCGATTTATCGCATATAAGCGACGCGGAAAAGAATTTGCTCGGCGCATTGAGCTTCGTTGCGCGGCGCGGACTGACCGTGAGCGAATTAAAGAAAAACCTAACCTACGAAACAAAAGATTTTATCCGCTTGTGCGCGCTCGGGTATATCTCAAAATCGGAAGACGCGGTAGCAACTTATTCGCTGCATCCGTTGTTGAGCGAGTTTGCTTTTACCGACTTTGCACAATCGGCAGAGCAGTTTGAAAGCATTATAAAATTTTTGATATTTGATAAATCCCAGACAACTCGGAACGATTCGCTTGCCGATTTGGATATGCGCCTAGATTATGCCGAACATATTTTGGCTCGACTGTCCCAAATGCGCGTTCGAACTTTGTTTGTCAGGAGAAGTATGTCGGTAAGCTGTAATATGCTTGGCGATATTGCCGTAGAGAAAGGGGATATAGAAGTTGCGGAAGAGTGCTATAAGCAAGACTATGAACTTGCAAAAGCCATTTATGAAGAAACGGGCACTATAGCTTCGCGTAGGGATTTATCCGTAGGCTGTGATAGGCTTGGCGAGATTGCCTTAGTGAAAGGGGATATAGAAGTTGCGGGAAATTACTATATGCAATGCTATGAACTGGCAAAAGCTATTTATGAAGAAACGGGCACGATAGAATCGCGCAGGGATTTAGCTGTAAGTTATGGTAAGCTTGGCGAAATTGCCAACAAGAAAAGTGATATAGAGGCTGCGGGAGAATACTACATTCAATGTTATGGATTATTTAAAGCCATTTATGAAGAAACGGGCACGATAGAATCGCGCAGGGATTTAGCTGTATGCTATGATAGGCTTGGCGATATTGCCCAAAAGGAAGGAGATATAGAAGCTGCGGAAGAAAACTATATTCAATGCTTTGAATCATCAAAAGCCAATTATGAAGAAACGGGCACGATAGAATCGCGCAGGGATTTAGCTGCAAGCTGTGAAAGGCTTGGCAATATTGCCAAAGCGAAAGGAGATATAGAGGTTGCGGAAGAGTACCATAAACAAGGTTATGACCTGGCAAAAGCTATTTATGAAGAAACGGGCACGATAGAATCGCGCAAGGATTTATCTGAAAGTTGTGATAAGCTTGGAGATATTGCCAAAGCGAAAGGAGATATAGAAGCTGCGGAAGAGTACTATAAACAAGGCTATGAATTGAGGATAGCCATTTATGAAGAAACGGGAACGCTAGAATCACGCAGAGATTTATCCATAAGCTGTAATAGGCTTGGCGATATTGCAAAAGCGATAGGGGATATAAAGGCTGCGGAAGAGTACTTTAAACAACGCGACGACTTATTAAAATCCATTTCCGACTGAGTGCGAGAGATAAAGCAAGAGTAAATTTAAATCGTATCGCAAAACTTTATACCTTGGATAGGTAATTTTAATTGTTGAATGGTTGCTATATACGACGCACGTTCGTATCGGCAATCATCGAGGAGCCAATCGGGTGAAGCGACAGCCCCGTATTTCTTTGTTAAATTCATCAATCCCGAAAAAATTTGATTTTCGTAGCCGTTTTATGATATAATCAAATTCGGGAATTATTATGAAAAATTATCGATTTATAAAGGAGTTACAGTATGGAATTACAAAATAAAGTTGCTATCGTTACGGGCGGCAGCCGCGGTATTGGTTTGGCAGTGGTTGAAACGTTTTTAAAAGAAGGTGCAGCCGTAGTTTTATGCGCCAGCCGCAAGGAAACCGCGGAACGCGCCGTTCAGGGAATTAAAGATTCCAATCCGCAAGCCAAGGTTGAAGGTATCTATCCCGATTTGTCCGACTATTCAAGCGTAAAAGCCGCTTTCGATTCGGTCGTTGAAAAATACGGCCGCATCGATATTCTAGTCAATAACGCCGGCGTTTCCGAAAATACGCCTTTTCTCAACTATACCGAGGAAACGTTTGACCGCGTAATGGATTTGAACGTAAAGGGCGTGTATAATTGCTCCAAAGCGGTTAGCGAATATATGGTAAAGCAGGGTAGCGGATGTATTTTAAACACGTCCTCTATGGTCAGTCGTTACGGTCAGCCCGCAGGTATCGCTTATCCGACGTCTAAATTTGCGGTAAACGGTTTTACGCTGTCGCTGGCACGCGAGCTTGCGCCGAAAGGCGTGCGCGTGAACGCCGTTGCGCCCGGTATTACCGAAACGGATATGGTAAAAGCTTTACCCAAGCAGGTTATCGAACCTATGATAAATTCCATTCCGATGCGCAGAATGGGGAAACCCGAAGATATTGCAAATGCGATGGTGTTCTTAGCTTCGGATAAAGCAAGCTATATCACGGGCGTTGTGCTTAGCGTAGACGGATTGGCGCGTACTTAAATTTATTTCTACCGTATACCGATTTAAGTCCCGTTTCCGCGTAGGCAAGGAGTTTTGTCGTGAAGAAAAGATTTTTCAGCATATGTATCGCGTTGTTTGTCGTTATTTTTTGTTTTAGCCTAACTGCTTGCGGTAAAGGCGGCGCAAAAGACGATATACCGCCGAACGACACCAATTCGGATAACGTGAACACGGACGATACTAATTCTGGCGAGACGTCTTCCGACGATAGATTTTCTTCGTTAAAAGCTACGGCGCTCGGCATAGGCGGCGGCGGAATGCTTTACAACCCGTCGATTAGCCCGCTTGACGAAAATACCATGGCGGTTCTGCCCGATATGGGCGGAATTTACGTGTCGCATAACGCAGGGGTAGACTGGGAGAGAAAAAATATACAGGGAATTGTGCAAAAAGCGTATTTCGATTCCAATAGAGCAGGTGTAGTATACGCAGGCGGTTCGGGACTGTACAGAAGCACGGATAACGGCGACACCTTTAAGTTGCTGTTTCCCAAAGAGGAAGAAGTAATCGAAAGAAGAAGTTCCGACGAAACCACCATGCACTACCTGTTTACAAGCGGCAACTATCCGACGTATAAGCTCGTAAAAGATATACTGGTAAACCCCAACGATTCCGATAATATTTTTATAATAACGTACTACGGGAAAGAGGGAACCGTATTCGAAAGCAAAGATAACGGCGAAAGCTTCCAAGAAATATTTTCTTATACCAAGAGCGTCGGTTACGGCTCAGGCTTTTGGAACGGTTTAAATGCGTTAATGTACCGAAAAGAAACGGATACGTTATATTACGCGATAGAAGAAGGTATATTCAGCTACGACGGCGCAGGAGAATGCAGGCAAGTTTACGACAGCGAATCGGGGCTGGCAAACGCGACTTATTTTCAAGAAAACGGCAAGACGTATTTCGCTGTTATAGAAAGGACCGACGCCCTCGAAAACTTCGCTACACGGGTATTCTACACGACGGATTTTACGGCGGAAAACACTGTGGATATCAGCGCGAAAATAGTAAACGGGGTTCCCGATACGTTCGATTCGGGCAGCTATACGGGCGTTAAATACAAATGGAAATTCGAGTACATCGCAGCAAATTCCGTAAATAATATCTACGTCACACAAAACTCATATTCCTACAATTCGAATTATCCCTATTATATTGCAGGTATCATACGCTTTAACGGCGAGAGCGGGCAATGGCTGTACGGCAACCCCTATAAAAATCACGCAACCGCCGCGTTGGTCGAAAAAGGCTGGAACGACGGGAATATTGCGGCGTACGGAATAGCGTTGAGCGAAAAGGACGAAGGCGCTTTACTGTATACCACCTTATGCGGCGTTTACTACTCGCCGGACAGCGAGCGTTTTTATCAAAGATATTGCCGTACGGTGAAAGAGGGTAACGTCACAAAATACGTCACGAACGGCATTGACGAACAAACGACTTACGGCGTAAGGGTAAATCCGTTCGACAAAGACAACTTGCTGTTACTCAATACGGATTTGGGCTTGATACGAAGCGAAGACAACGGCGCGTCGTGGCAAAGAGCGCTGACGGGCATTAAGTCGGCGTGGACCAACACCGTTTACGACGCCGCGTTCGACGAAAGAAAGGAAAACGTAGCGTATTCAGTATGGTCGGGCAGGCACGATATGCCGTACGCTCCCGACAACGAAACGGACGGCGCAAACAGAAGAGGCGGATTTGCAATATCTTTCGACGCGGGAAAAACGTGGGATTGCGACTATTCCACAGGTTTGCCGGAAACCGCAATACCCGTAAAAATGAGCCTCGTTTATCAGCAAAACGAAGAGGTAACTATTTACGTCGCAACGATGAATCACGGCTTTTTCGTAAGCTATGACAGCGGCAAAACGTTTACGGAAATAAACGACGGGATAGAGAGGGTCAGCTACCGTCAGGACGTCAGATACCAATATATTTTGGCGCAGGATATAGAAGCAAAAGACGGCAGAGTGTTCGGCTGTACGGCAAAAAGCAACTACGGCGGTCAAGTGCAACCGGGCGAGGTTTTCGAACTTATAGACGGCAGATGGGAAAAAATCGAATTGCCCTCCGACGTACAAAACCCGAGAGACATATATTATCACGACGGAACGCTTTATATATCGGCTACGGTAGTAAGAACTTGGGCGCCTAAGGACGGAGTGGACTACGGCAGCGTAGGCGGCGGACTTTACGCATACAAGGACGGACAGGCAACTCAAATTTTCGATAAAAACGTTTCCGTCACGGGCGTGCAAATCGACAGTAAGGGCGTAACGTACGTTAGCGATATCAACGGAAATATTTACCGCAAAGCGGTCGGCGGCGACTACGAAAAAATTTATAGCGAATATCACAGTGTTTCCAAAGGAGTACAATTGGCAACCGACGACGTGCTCTATTTGCCGACGTTAGGGGGCGGATTGTTAAAATTGGAAGGTTTGGAAAGCCTTCGCGACTGAAATTAAAAGGACGGACAAACCGTTAATTCGCTTAGGCGGGTTATTAAGGGGAAAAGTGACGGAAAAATTGCACTATTTGCGCACAGGCGCAAAGTTCAGGGAGGAACTATACGAAAAACCTCGGCTCAAATTCTTGTTTTTTGAGTTGACGGATTGTTGCAACCTTTCTTGCAGGCATTGCGGAAGCAAATGTTCGCCTAAACGCGCTGCGTATCTCGATAAAAATTTAATTTATAAAGTTCTTGACGAAGTGAAACTTGCCTACGGGACGAACGACACTTTGATATGCATCACGGGCGGCGAGCCTATGTTGCATCCCGATTTTTTCGAAATTATAAAGAGGATTGACGAAACGGGTTTTCGTTGGGGGATGACTACTAACGCAACGCTTATCGACGGCGCTGCGGCGGATAAAATTATGGACGCGCACATGACTTCGGTATCGTATAGTATAGACGGGACCGAAGAAACGCACAATTTTTTGCGCAACAACGCTTCCGCTTTCAATAGGTGCATAGACGGCATTAATAATTTGAAAAAGTATAAAAATTTTTTCGTGTCCATGGTGACGACAGTCGTTCATAAACAAAATATAGATTGTCTCGACGATATATACGAAGTAGTCCGTTCTCTCGGCGTTGACAGTTGGCGGCTGACCAATATCGACCCGATAGGGCACGCCGTAGACAGCGGACTTTTGCTCGATTACGCCGAATATTTTCGGCTTTTCGACTACTTAAAAAAGCGCCGCAACGATGAAAATTGCGATATGGAAATAACGTACGGCTGTTCGCATTATTTGGGCGAGGAGTACGAGGGCGAGTTGCGCCCTACATATTTTTTATGCGGTGCGGGGATATATACGGGTAGCGTGTGCTGCAACGGCGATATTTACGCTTGTTTGGATATAGAACGGCTGCCTAAACTCGTGCAAGGGAACGTAAAAACCGATAGTTTTGTCGAAGTATGGGAAAATAAATTCGACTTTTTCCGGCAAAACAGGGCGGGGCTTTGCGAAGACTGTTTGC
>CAYVEU010000114.1:0-7412 GCA_964450015.1 uncultured Christensenella sp.
CGAAAATAACATTTTTGTTGCCGTTTTATGTTACAATAGATAAGTGTCCGGAATTGCCGTTACACCCAAACTGCCATTGTTATACAAAGAATATCGGATCGATAAACGCGTCGGCTTCGTGTGCGGAAGGGAAAATACAATATACTTTTACGTTTAGCAAAAAAAATGATAAATCTCGTACATTTACCGATTTAGGCTATTCGATAAAAGATATGGAATATTTAATAGAAGAATTTACAAAGCAAGGGCAGCGACAGTATGAATGCGGCGAATATGAATTACGCGAATTGATACGATACGGACAGACAATAAGAATCGTCACAACACTGCAAAATCGAATAACGGGTGAAACCGTATCATTTTATACGGGGTGGCTGATTGAACCCAATGGACACATTAAATTAACAACAACGTTTTGCGGATGGGTAGAATAGAAGGAGTAAAAAATGAAAGAATACGATGTAGTAAAAGTAATAAGAGATAGGGACGAATATTTGAAAGAGGGAGTTCACGCCGGCGATATAGGGGAAATAATATATGACAAAACGGATAAATATTGTCTTGTACAATTTTTATATTCCGAATATGAATCGGTAGAAACGTGCATTAGAACGGAAGATTTGGAGGTTGTGGAACCCGCGCCGCCTCTCAAAGAAGAAGATAGGATTATAACGATTTGTGACAAGAACGGGATTAGAAAAATAAAGTATTAACTTATTTTCGGTGTTCTTATGTAAAGTAAACATTGCACAAGAGAGGGGTTATGAACAAGCAAATAAAAGCTCTTTTTATTGTAGTACCTATTTGTTTCGCGCTGGCGGGCATAGTTGTGCTATTGAGCTTGCTCTATGGGGATTTCGATATCGACTATTCATATATGGTTGTATCTGCGGTTTTACTTGCCGTGTGGGCGTTTTTTATCGTACCGGCGGTCTTGTTTGCGCTCGATTGGGCTAAGTCTTGTTTAGACGGTGTGGACGGCGTTCGTGCCTTTGGGTTTGGCTCTTGGATAGGGTTGCAGCTGGACGTTATTTTTATTTTGCTTATTATTACTTCTCCCGTAACGGGAAGTATGTGGTTTGTCGTAACGGTAAAAGGGGCGGTAAAAAATAAAAAGACGAAAGCCGATATAAATAACGACGAGCCGTTTAAATTTTAGGCAATTAAGTTAAATAAAAGCTTATCTTAACAAAAAAGGCTGTCGGTATCGACAGCCTTTTTCATGGGAATTAAGCTTATTTTAAAATTTCGTCCAACGTTTGTATCAATTTTTCCGTTTCTATCGGTTTGGTGGTGAAACCGTTCATGCCGGCAGCAAATGCTTCTTTTTTGTCCTCTTCAAAGGCGTTCGCGGTCATTGCGACGATAGGTGTTGCCGCTTTGATAGGATCGTCCAACGCACGGATGGCTTTCGTTGCTTCATAGCCGTTCATTACGGGCATTTGAACGTCCATAAGGATAACGTCATAAGTTCCGGCGGGCATTTCTTTTATGCGTTCGACTGCAATACTTCCGTCGCTTGCCGTATCGATATCGAAGCCGACGGACTTCAAAAGTTCGCAGGCGATTTCCAAGTTAAGTTCGTTGTCTTCCACGATCAACATCTTTTTGCCCGTAAAGTTTATTCGGGATACGTCCTTTTCGGCTTCACTCTTTGGAGCGGGGGCTTCGACAACCTTAAAGCAAAATTCGACGGTAAATTCCGACCCGACGCCCAACTCGCTTTCTACGGAAATAGTACCGCCCATAATGTTTACGATATTTTTAGTTATGGCAAGTCCCAAACCTGTTCCTTGTATGCCGCTTACGGTGGTGGATTGTTCCCGTTCGAACGGCTCGAAAACGTGTTTCAAAAATTCGGGGCTCATGCCTATGCCGTTGTCCTTGACGCTGAACTTATAGCACGCGTAACCGTCGCGAATGGAAGGGGATTGCGTGACGTTGACGCTCACGCCGCCGCCTGATTTCGTAAACTTTACGGCGTTGCCCAAAATATTTAAAAGGACTTGATTTAAACGAAGTTTGTCGCAAAATACTTTTTCATTCGTCAATTCCGTTGTGCCGATGGATAATTTCAGTTGTTTTGAATTTACTTCGGATTGTACGAAGGTTTGCAATTCGCGTAGAATTTCGGGAAGACAAACTTCGGCTTCTTCAATGTTTATCTTACCGCTTTCGATTCGGCTCATATCCAAAACGTTGTTGATTAAGTTGAGTAGGTGAGTGCTAGACGTCATTATTTTGTTTAAATAGTCTATAATTTTCGCCTTTTCATCGATATGGTTAGCCGCGAGATTTGTAAATCCGATTATTGCGTTCATCGGCGTGCGGATATCGTGAGACATATTGCTTAGGAACGTCGTTTTGGCTTTGTTTGCATATTGTGCTTCAACAAGCGCATTCGCCAATTCGTCTTGCAGCGCTTTTTCTTTTCGAATCGTCTCGTCGATATTGCGGAAGCCTACGAGAACAAACGATTCGTGTCCGTCTTCGCTGCTCGTCATTTGCTGATACGTATATTGATAATGGTGAATTTCCCCCTCGTCGTCGATTATGCGGTAGTTGCCCATAAAGGAGAGGTTGTCTTTTAACCTTTCTTTCACGTTCTCCAAGGAAAGCACGTTCATAAGCTCCTGTCTATCTTCGATATATACGCGTTGGCGGATAAAATTGTCAAGAATTTCGGCATAATTATATTCGGTATTCAAATCTGTCGTATCTTTGTTAAATCCTTCGGTAACGTAGCCGTCCATTTTAATTATTCTAACTGTACCGCGGGCTTCGTTGACGGCATAGACGTTGATAAAGTCGCGGCTCAGCGCTTCTACGATAGAAAGATGTTTGCTCATTTCTTTGTTTGCCTGTTCCGTCGTGTTAAGCAGCTTTTTGTTCCACCGCGCGTGTAAAGACAGCGCAACTATAACGCCTACTATTATTACGATTGCCAAAACTATACTGACGATAATTTCGGGATGCGCCAAGAGATACTCGCCGAAGTTCAATTCTTCAACGCTAACGGTTGTGTATTTCGAAGCCAATTGGTTGAGTGTGTCGTCGGGAATTTGCTTGATGCATTTATTAAGTATGGTTAAGAGCTCGTGGTCCGTCGTTTTGCCGACGTGCATATAAGATTGCGTAAGCATACCGTTTACCGAGCTGTAATACAGTGAATCCGTATGACCGTGATTAATAAAATATTGTGCGGTATAGGAATATACGTAAGCGACGTCCGCTTCGTTATTAAGTACGGCGCGCAATGCAGCTTCGCCGCTCTGGTAGGTCTTTATTTCGTATCCTTTTATGTTCGGTTCAATCAGGTCTTTGCCTTGTGAATCGGATACGGCAACGGTTTTGATTTCGCCGGTGTGATTTTGTCGCGTGACTCTCGCCATGCGTACGGTCATATAGCTTTTCGTGTTAAAACAGCTTGCGACAGTATCTTCTTCGATTGCGTCGTAAGCGACGCTGTCAAGCACGACGTTTACTCTACCGTCCGCAAGACTCGCGTAATCTTTCGCGTCGTAAGGGGCGACGAAAGAGTACGGGATGTTTTCCAGTCCCATTTCCGCGGCGGCAAGCTTCATAATCTCCGCAAAATAATCGGGTATAATGCCTTTTAATGTGCCGTTTTCCGTAAAAGAGTAGGGGGCTCTGTTCCCAAACGCCGTGACGGTAATTCTTTTTTCTCCCGACGCCACTTGATTCAGGTACGCTCTTTCCCGCTCGGTAAAGGACAGCGCGGATGAGTATACCGGACCGTAGTACTTGTAGAACAGTTCGTTTTTCCAATCGCCCTCGTTGATATCCATTTGCCTGATTGCGTAGTTTATCTCGTTTAACAAGCTCGTCTCGCCTTTTCTGACTATGGCGTAGAAATCGGCTTCTTCGATAATATCCAGCTCTTGTTCGTTTTCCGCTTTTCTGAGATTACTGGAAAGGATTGCGTCGATTTTACCGCTTTGCAAATCTTCGGACATAAGCTGCGAATCTTCGTATTCTTTCGTCGTGTAGCTAAATCCTTTTTCTCTGGCAAAATTCTCTAAGCTTTCATTTTGGCTGCTGCCCGTTATCACGCCGATCGTCATGCCTTTATATGTAGCGTAGTTTCCGCGAATACGGTTTTCGTTGTTGACTTGAATAGACAGGACTGTTTTTCTTCTGCCGATAGGGAGAGAGAAGTCGAATTTTTCTTCACGCTCGGGGGTCATGCTGGCGGACGTAACCACGTCTATATCGCCGTTTTCCAGCATGGTCAGCATACCTTCCTTTATCATTTCGCCTTCTTTCAGCGATTCAGGCGACTTTTCAACCCACGGGTGATCGTAACCGACGTAATTAAAATTAAGATGCGAATATTGCGAAACGAGATATAGAAATTCTATTCCGTAGCCTGTCAGACCGCCGTTTTCATCCTTCGTGTGATAGCCCTCGAAAGCAAAGACGCCGGCGTTTACCGTGCGGTAGGGCGAGGCAGTGTCTACGGCGAATGCCGTTTGGGATTGAAATCCGAATAAAACGGTTAATCCCAGAATAAGGGATAACGTGAGTAACGATATTATTTTTATGCATTTTGAAATTTTTTGCATATCTATCTCCTTCGTTCGACTGCCGAACGTTGCTTACTTTAATATACAATATATTATATCATAATAATTATAAAAGCAATTAATTTGGATAATTGAATTTTTCACTAAATAATTTTTGGAAAATGTACAACGCCGTAGTTTTATGCTAAAATACATTGAGAAGAAAGAAATCAGGTTGCGAGATAGTTATCGGATAAGTATCTGCGTGACAAAAGCGGAGGATTAATAATATGAAAGAATCGTATACGACGCCCGACAAAATTAAAATCCGCGGCGGGCGTGTGCATAATCTAAAAAATATCGACGTCGATATACCGTTGAATAAAATCGTCGGGATTGCGGGAGTTTCGGGCTCGGGCAAGTCGTCGCTGGCTCTCGGGATTTTGTATGCGGAGGGGTCGCGGCGGTATTTGGAGTCGCTGTCGACGTATACGCGCAGACGCATGACTCAGGCTGAAAAAGCGCAGGTTGACGAGGTCCTTTACGTTCCCGCGGCGTTGGCATTAAGGCAGCGCCCCGCCGTCCCCGGTATTCGGAGTACGTTCGGGACGGGAACGGAACTGCTCAATCATTTGCGCATAATGTTTTCGAGGCTCGCCTCGCACCGATGTCCGAACGGGCATTACGTGGAACCGTCGAGGGACGTTGCGGCGGATTTGGGGCTTACTTGTCCAGTTTGCGGAGTGCATTTCGTCCCGCCGGGGGCGGAGGAATTGGCGTTTAACAGCCAAGGTGCGTGCAAGCGTTGCGACGGTACGGGCATTACCCGCGTAGTAGACGAATCGACGTTGGTTCCCGACGAGTCTTTATCTATCGACGAAGGTGCGGTTGCGCCGTGGCAGACTCTTATGTGGTCGCTGATGAAAGACATTGCGCGCGCAATGGGCGTCAGGACGGACGTGCCTTTCAAGGACTTGACCGCAAAAGAGAGGGAAATCGTATTCCGCGGTCCTGCCGTAAAGAAAAATATCGTTTATCAAAACAAGACGAGCGGTGCAACGGGGGATATGGATTTTACGTATTTCAACGCAACGTATACCGTCGAAAACGCTTTGTCGAAGGTCAAAGACGAAAAGGGTATGAAGCGGGTGGAAAAATTCCTCAGACAGGACGTTTGTCCGGAATGCGGCGGAACGAGGTTGAGCGAAGCGGCGCGCGCGCCGAAAT
Organism: uncultured Christensenella sp.; assembly: GCA_964450015.1. Lineage (GTDB taxonomy): Bacteria > Bacillota > Clostridia > Christensenellales > DTU072 > CAG-1782. The sequence goes on from CAYVEU010000114.1 coordinate 5,754, forward strand.
TGCGCGGACTGTCATTGGCCGACGTATGCAAAATGACTTTATCGGATTTGATAGAATGGGTAAAAGGCGTGCCCGATTCGCTCCCCGAAGATATGCGCCCTATGGCGGAGAGTATTTGCGAGGCGTTCCAAAGTACAGCCAAACGGCTGGCAGACTTGGGATTGTCCTATCTTACCGTGGACCGCGCGTCGGCGACGCTTTCAACCGGCGAACGGCAAAGGATGCAACTTGCAAGAGCCGTACGCAACCGTACTACCGGCGTTTTGTACGTTCTCGACGAACCGTCTATCGGATTGCACCCGTCGAATATCGAGGGACTGAAAGGCGTTATGCACGACCTCGTAGCCGATGGGAATACCGTAATTTTGGTTGACCACGATACGCATATTCTAACCGAAGCGAATTGGTTTGTCGAACTCGGACCGAAAGCGGGCGCGGACGGCGGAACGATAATCGCGCAGGGCACGCTCGAAGAAATAGAAGCTGATAAAAATTCCCGCATCGGCGGTTTTCTCAGCGGCAAAACGCAAATAGATGTAGTAAAGCACGTTCCGTCCGAACGCATATTCGACTTGGGAAAAATTCATTTGTCAACGTCGGCAATTCATACGGTAAAGCCTTTGGAAGTTGATTTTCCCAAAGGCAGGCTGATTGCGATAACGGGCGTTTCCGGGTCGGGGAAGACTACGATGGTTTTGGAAAGTTTGATACCCGCGATAGAAGCGTTATGCAAAAGCGAAAAAATGCCCGAGCACGTCAAGGGCGTTTCGGCGGACGGGATCAGGCAAGTAAAACTCATAGATTCCGCGCCGATAGGTATTAACGTGCGTTCGACCGTCGCAACTTACGCCGACGTACACGACGAATTGCGCAAGGTGTATGCAAAGACGTCCGACGCGAAAGAAGGGAAATACAGGGAGGGAGATTTTTCGTACAATACGGGGAAACTTCGCTGTCCGACCTGCGACGGCACGGGGTCTATAAGTCTTGATATTCAATTTTTGCCCGACGTCGATATAGTTTGCCCCGATTGCGGCGGGTCAAGGTATTGCAAGGAGGCAAGTTTGGTAAAACGCGTGTCGAAACACGGAGGACGGGCGTATACGCTGCCCGAACTTATGGCAATGAGCGTGGACGAAGCGTTGATTGCGTGTGATGATATTCCGCTCGTTAAACGAAAACTGCAAGTGTTGCGCGACCTTGGGCTTGGATATTTGACGTTAGGCGAAGCGACCCCGAGCCTTTCGGGCGGCGAGGCGCAACGATTGAAGCTTGCCGGCGAAATGGGCAAAGGGCAGTCGGATACTGTATTCGTGTTTGACGAACCGACGATAGGTTTGCATCCGTCGGACGTGGAAACGCTCTTAAAGGTATTTAACCGATTGATTGAAAACGGCGCGACGGTTATCGTCATCGAACACGACTTCGACGTTATAAAAAACGCCGATTACGTCATCGATATGGGACCGGAAGGCGGTGAGCGCGGCGGGAAAGTTATCGCAACGGGAACGCCTGATGAGATTTGCAACTGCAAAGAAAGCCTTACGGGGCGCTATTTGAAACTGTACGAAAAGAAATTGGGATAAAAGATATGCGCAACCGAGATTTTTTTGATTTGATGGAAGAAAAGAACAAGTCCTATCCGCTGGCGTCGAGAAT
>CAYVEU010000115.1:0-7362 GCA_964450015.1 uncultured Christensenella sp.
ACGGCGTATGCGGGATTGAGAAGCACCGCAAACAGCAGCACGGACGGAATATACGTCTACCTTATGGGTTCGAATAACGAAGGCAAGAACTGGGACTTTATAACGCAAAAGGATGACGGATTGGTTAAATACGGTCAAGACGCGAAATATTTTGTAATAGATTTAAGTCAGCACAATTACAATTGGCTCAGGTTGGTTGCCGACCAGAATAAAGGCAATTCAAACGATCACGCAGTTTGGGCGGACGCGAAGCTTACAAATACTTTGGAAGACGAAAGCGAAGTTCCGTCGCTTACATATTTTGATACCGAGTTGAAAAAATACGGCTTAAACGTCAATATAGCCAATCCGACGATAGAAAGGCTTATTTTGCAAAGAGAATTGGTAAGCAGAGTCGGGCAGTATGCCTTAAAGAGATTTTTGACCGATAACCCCGACAACCAAGCTATGTGGAATTGGTTATTCAAAGGCGACTTGGACGTTTTGAGAGAGTTTATGATGGGCGGCGCGCCGTTTAAGGGGAATTATTTCAACACCTTGACGGTTTTGTCCAATCTTTACAAAAATAATAAAGACGACCTTACCAACGAAAAGAGTAAACAGCTTTTAGGCTATAATCATCAAGGCAATCCATTTTTGCCGACCAGAACCTTCGGCGAGCTGTGCAGAACGATGATGTTCTCGGTCGCGTTGACGCACGACGGACCTATCGGTTCTTATTTGCAGGGCTCAACGGTCTACAACTGTTCCGAGCCACTCAGAAGATACGCAATCTTCAAGTATATGTACGAAACCGAAAGATTCGTAGCCGTAAGAAATAAGGACGGAAGTTGGAAGCAGGAAACGATGACGATGTTCGAAAGCTTGAAGGTCGAAGAAATGCGCTGGCTTATGTGCGCGATAATCGACGACGAGTCTATACTTTGGTTGAACGATTACGTTCAAACGAGAATAAATAAAGCGGGCAACGTCGGAAACTTGTATACGCCTCACTCTTACGTAAGATATACCGACCCCAACTACGGCAATCCGGTATTCTACGCGAATTCAAACTACAACTACTTTAATACGTTATTTGCGGTAGATTATCAAGGTGACAACGGAACGCCCAACAACGCGAACAAAACCGGACCTAAGCTGAACAATAACGAGAGCGATTTCGACGCGGATTACAACGGAGGCTCGGTCGGCGAAAACAAAGTCGGTTTGTGGGATACTTGCTATAACGTACCCGGGGGGATTGATCCGAGTACCGGCGAAGCGATTTATTATACGATGAAAGTATCCAGAAGCGGAGAGACCGGAACGCATATCCAGAAAGTTTGGATGAACTTCAACAATAAGTTTAAAACGGGTTCGGTTTGCGGCGGCATATCGAAGAGCGGCGTAAATATCAGAACCTCTCGCGGAATCCCCTCGCACGTAATCGGACAACCGGGACACGCGGCGATACTTTATTACAAACAAGACGCCAACGGAAACGGCTCTTGGGCTATCGATAACGACGTAGGCGGTTGGCTTGCGGCGACGAAAGGCGAGAGACACTTGCTCGGCTGGGGCAACGAGGCTTGGCAGAGAAACTCCGGCGGTACCGTAGTTTACTTCCACCTTTCGCAAATTTGCTTGAACGACTATGACAATTACGTAAAAGCAGAAGAATACTGCTGGCTTGCAAAGGTATATGCGGGCGATTTGGATAAGCAGGAAAGGCTGTACGGAAGCGCTTTAGCCGTTCAACCTATGAACCTTGACGCCTGGTACGGACTCACTACGACGTTCATGGCAAATTCCTCTAAAACCTCCGCTAATTTCTGCAGTTTGGTGGACCGCATTGCCAATACGTATTGGAACCATCCGGTAGCCATGCACTGTCTGTTCAGAGTGTTAAACGGAACGGAAACGGTCTCAGCCGCTGATCCGAATTACAATGCAACGAAGGCGCAACGCTCGGATACCGTATTCGTTTCGCAGGTGAGAACGGTTGAAGCCAACGCATTGGCGAAGGCAACAGCTTCGGGAAGTTCTGCAGCGAAGTCCAAAGTCAATTACTTCCTGGGGAATACCGATATGTCGGTTGCGGACTTCTCGTTCGACGGTAAAAACGCAGGTTGCATCGTGTGGTCGGATTCTTATAAGGGCAGCGGATTCCGTTGGAGATATAGCTTGGACGGCAAAAAATCTTGGTCTGACGAAATAGTGTTTACGGGCGAAGAGGAAGCTCCCATTTATGAGTTGCCGGAAAGTCGGTTAAACGCCGTTTCTTCGGATAACGATATTTACGTCTATATCGTAGGGGCAGACCCGAATAATGCTTATAAAATAGAGGTGGCGGCAAAGCCCGCTATGCCCGACGTCGTGTACGCAAACGACTGGGAAAACAGGTTTATAGGCGTTGACGGTACCTACGAATGGAGATATTGCTCCGCTAAGACCGTAGTGACCGACACGGACGCGAATACTACTTATACCCCCGTTTCGAACTGGAGAACCTTTGCGGAGGCGACCCCCGACTGCACGGGTAACGTAAGCGTAGAGGTAAGAATAAAAGGGACTGCCAAAAATCCCGCGAGCGACTCAAAAATATTCACGTTTACCAAAGACGATGATGATGCGACCAAAAAATATATCAGCATAGACTATATGACGATAGACAGCTATTCTACGCAGTCGAAGGACACGAAGAGACCTAACTATGCGGCAAACGCTATCGACGGAAACGCCAATACGTATTGGCATACCGACTATGCGATAGACCTTAAGGTTCGAAAGTACGAAGACGAAGCCAAAACCAAACTTCTGCCGTACGAACCGGCATATTTAGTCGTTAAATTAGACGTTCCCAGATGGGTTTCCTATTTGGAATTTTCTCAGCGTCAATATAATGCGGCTTTCAGCATCTTTGCAAAAACGGTAAAGGTTTACGTAAGTCAAGACGGTCAAACGTGGGGAACGCCTGCCGCAACCCGAACAGGACTTGAGAATATTGCAAATCTAAACGTAGTCAATTTCGAACAGCCCGTTTACGGTCAGTATATAAAAATCGAAATGGCGGAGTTGTGGGAAACGAATACCAACGACGGCAAGTTTACGACGGTATCGCTGATAAATATTTATGAGGATACCACGCAAAAGAAGGCTCCCAACGGAGAAGCTATTCCGAACTTGTCGGAAGTCACGCCCGGTAAGGACAGCACGAAGGGCTTTGGCGAAGTAGTCAGCTCTAAAGACGTAGAGGGCGAGAAGATTGTTAAAGACGAAGCGTTTGAAGGAATTCACGCGAGCAACACTTCCGGCGCTGTTTTTGCAACGACTTTCGACACTATTTTTGCCGATTATTCCAACAATTATGCCGACAGCTCTTTCGAGGAGATTTTCGTCGAGATAGTCGGTGATCCTTTCGATGACGATACCGGAGACAATACGGGAGACAATACCGGTGATAATACCGGCGACAACAACGGCGACAATAGCGGTGACAATTCCGGCGACAATAGCGGTGACAATTCCGGCAACAAGCCCGAGAAAAAGAAGCCGAACGTTTTGGCGATAGTGCTCCCGATAGTCGCAGTCGTAGTTATCGGCGGCGCAGCAGCTGCGGTATTCCTTTTAAAGCGCAAAGGAAAGAACCCCAATAACAAGAAGCCCGACAACAAGTCGGAGGCGAAGCCCGAGGTAGAGTCTAAGCCTAAGACCGAAGCTAAATCAGATGCGGAGCCTACGACAAAGACGGAAGCCGAGCCCAAGGCAGAAGCTAAGCCTAAGACCGAAGCTAAACCCAAGGCAGAGGCTAAACCCAAGGCAGAACCCGCGAAGAAGGCGCCGAGCACAAAGGCAAAGAAAGATTAATTCTAAATTGTAACCAACAACCCCGTCGGTAACAAAACTTGCCGGCGGGGTTTGTCTTAGCGCCCCGTTCTATCGCGGGCGTTTTAGCAAATAAAAACCTCTTTCTTAAAAAGAACGTTTCGATTGCCGATTTCATAAAGTGTAGTGAACGGCGTGTTAATTTTATTTTCGAGCGAGCTGTTGTAAATTTTTTATAGGATTTTATAATATATTTTCGATACCCAACAAGTAAGCGGGAGAAACTTCTAAAATAACGCATAGATTAGCCAAAGTATCAAGAGAGGGCAATATATCGCCTGCAACGTAATGCGAAATACAAGACGCAGAAACGGCTAGTTTATCTGCTATTTCTTTCTGCGATAACGGACTTTGTTTTATGGCTTCTTTTATGCGCTCTTTGATTATAGCAATGGTAATCATATTTAAATTATATGATTAATAATCATTTCAGCGCTTGACAATTGATTAATAATCATTTAAAATTTAAATAAACAATTTGATTGCTAATCAAGTTTTTGTTTAAATATAATTTAAATTAACAATTTGACCGCTTATTGAGATAAATGCCTCACCGCTGGTTGCTACACCGAAAAAAGATAGACGCTTCCGTCTATCTTTTTATATTTATAAAGACAATTTGACTAAGCGTATGTTGAAATCCTTTCTTTTTCGAAGCCGCAATGTTGCAATAGGGTGACGGGGACTATTCTTTTCAAAACGTGAAAGCGTACTTTGATTATATTTTACAAGATTTCATATCGGCTTAATGATATAATATCGGTATGAAAAAAGAAACGCGCACAATATACTACGACGAGGAATTACAAATCGAAGCATATCGTTTCGAAGGCGTCATGCAGCCGTTTCCTATCCATTTTCACGACTATTACGTTATCGGGTTTATAGAAAGCGGCAACCGCTGTTTGACTTGCGAAAATGCGCATTATTCCGTTGGTGCGGGCGATATAATATTGTTTAATCCGCGCGATAAGCACGCTTGCACTCAAGCCGACAACGGAACGCTTGACTACCGCGCATTTAATGTCAAAACCGAGAGAATGGACAGCATTGTCAAAGAAATTACCGGGCGGCAATTTACTTTGAAATTCAATAAAAACAAAATTCGCGATAACGAACTGTTTTCGGCGCTGAATAGACTACACGAAGCGGTAATACATGAAGGCAAAGAATTCGAGAAATACGAATTGCTTTTATTGGTTTTAGAACAGCTTATTCGTGACTACGGCGAGCCGTTTGACAATTCCGCAATGGAACGCAACGCCGAAATAGAAAAAGCTTGCCTATATATGCAACGAAACTTTGCGGAAAATATAGCATTGGATAAATTATGCGAAATATCCGCATTGAGTAAGGCAACGCTCATTCGCGCCTTTGCGAAAACGAAAGGAATAAGCCCGTATCGCTATTTGGAAAACATACGGCTCGGGGAGGCGAAAAAGCTGTTAGAGCAGGGCGCAACGCCTATTGAAGCGGCGGCTTCGACGGGGTTTTCGGATCAGGCGCATTTTACGAATTTCTTTAAGGACTATATAGGGTTAACCCCAAGGCAATACAGAGATATTTTCAGACAATAAAAGGGGAATTGTAATAATGGAAAACGAAAGCTTAAAATGCGTAATGGTAATAGACGAAACGTTACCTCGCGGAATAATAGCGAATACCGCCGCAGTTATGGGGATAACGCTGGGTAAATATATTCCGTCCGTAGTCGGACAAACGGTGACGGATAAGGGCAGGTGTGAACATTTGGGAATAATCGAATTTCCGGTGCCGATTTTAACGGGTAATAAAGAATTAATAAAATCGTTACGGCAAAAGCTGTACGGCGAAGATTATAGCGATATATTAACGGTTGATTTTTCCGACTTGGCGCAAGGGTGCAAAACCTATACGGAATATATCGGTAAAATGGCAAATACGTTTGAAACCGACCTTACTTATTTCGGCGTTGCAATATGCGGAAACAAAAAGAAAATAAATAAACTAACCGGAAATCTTCCGTTGCTTAAATGAAAATATCCGCCATTTCTGACGGATAAATTCTATTGAGAATAATTAATACTATCTCGTTTTCGGTTGTGTAAAGAGCCCGTTAATACACTGTCCTACACAAGCAACATTCTATCGTTGTCCAATTCGCGCCCGGACGCTTGCCCGAATTTCTTAAGCAAGTCCTCGACCGTCAGGTTTTTCTTTTCTTCGCCCGACACGTCGTAGATTACCTTGCCTTCGTGCATCATTATAAGGCGGTTGCCGTAGCGGATAGCGTCCTTCATGTTGTGCGTGATCATTAACGTAGTAAGATTGGCTTCGTTGACTATTTCTTCGGTTAACGCCAAAACCTTAGCCGCGGTTTTCGGGTCGAGCGCCGCCGTATGCTCGTCAAGCAATAGTATTTTCGGGCGTTTCATCGTAGCCATAAGCAATGTCAATGCCTGTCTTTGTCCGCCGCTGAGCAAGCCGACTTTCGTCGTAAGGCGGTTTTCAAGTCCTAAGTCGAAGCGGGTGAGCTGCTGTTTGAAAAATTCCTTTTCCGAGCGGGAAATCGACCAACGGAAGTTTCTCAGCTTTCCTCTGCGATAGGCAAGGGCGAGGTTTTCGATAATCTGCATATCCGCAGACGTTCCGAGCATCGGGTCTTGGAACACGCGTCCGAAGTACTGCGCGCGCCTGTGTTCGGCTTTCGAGGTTATGTCTTCGCCGTCTACGAGGATTTTTCCTGCGTTTAATTTCCAAACGCCCGCTATTGCGTTGAGCATAGTCGATTTCCCTGCGCCGTTGCCGCCTATTACGGTTACGAAATCGCCGTCGTTTAAGGTAAGAGACAAGTCGTCTAATGCCTTTTTTTCGTTGACGGTTCCTTGATTGAATATCTTAGTTATACCTTGAATTTCAAGCATTTTCGTCCTCCTCACCGTCGGTTTTTTCGGTGGCGTTCGTTTTTTCCGCAGCCGTTTCGGGCGTAGCTTCGTCCGCGCTTTCTTTTACGTCGTCGCTTACGGTAATTTCGGTTTCGACGGTTTGCGAAGAACCCGCGCTTTCGGCTGCGGCGTTCTTATCTTTAATAAACAGCCGTTTTGCCTTGTTGATAAGCTTTTGTATGCCGTTTCCGCCGTCGGCGTTGGTTTTCACGTTCGAGCGCATTATTTTTTTGCGCCAGTAGGGTACTGCGAGGAATACCGCGACCACCAATGCTGACAGCATTTTAAGAAGGTCGGTATCGATACCCATAAAGATAACTATTTGATAAACTACGTAATATATAACTCCGCCCAAAGCGCAACCCAAGAGTTTCACTATGAAGTTGGAGCTTATTTTCGATACGATAGCCTCGCCGATGATTATAGCGGCAAGACCGATGACTATCGCGCCTCTGCCCATGTTTATATCGGCAAAGCCTTGATATTGCGCAAGTAGAGACCCCGAAAGAGCGACGAAACCGTTTGAGATTGCGAGCGCGATAACTTTGTTTACTTTTACGTTAATTCCTTGCGC
>CAYVEU010000116.1:0-7293 GCA_964450015.1 uncultured Christensenella sp.
CTTGGTAACTTGCGAGGTTGCTCCTCTCCCCCTTCCGCGATTTCGCGGTGGGGGAACCCCCTTTTTTAGATTTTGATAGCACGAAAGCGTTAGCAACTGCGTGCAAAATCCCGCATTATAATTGGTCGGGTGAAATTAGCTCATATAAAGTTCTTTCGTGGCAAATTCGGGTTCGCAGGTAACGTTAAGCCCCAGTTTTCTCAGCATGCTCATATCGATGTTGGGCAGCATGCAGGTGCTGTGCAATTCGCAGTCTTTCAGTTCGTTGAGTTTGGAGTACGCTTTTGCGACCGTTTCGTCGTTCACTGCGCAAATACTTAACGCAGTTAAAACGTCGGCAAGGTTAAGCCTGTGTTTGTCTCCGTGCAAAACCTCTTTTTTGAGTTTTTTAATGGGTTCGAGAATTTCGGGGGAAAGCAGAAGTTCCTTGTCGCGGATGCCTGCCAGCGCCTTAATTGCGTTGAGTACGGCGGCAGAACAGCTTGTTAAGAGATTCGAAGCGCGACCTGCAACTATGCGCCCGTCTTGAAGTTCGATAGCGACCGACGGGCAACCCGATTTTTCCGCTTTGGAAAGAGCGGGTGCAACCACTTTGCGGTCGGCAGTGGAAATTTTGTTTTCGTTCATCAGAAGCTGTATACGCTGGGGCGCGTTCATATCGCAAAGCCCTTGCTTATAGTCGCAACTCGTTTTATAGAAGCGGCGGATAATTTCCTGTCTGCCGGCTTCGCGGCAAATTTCGTCGTTTATTATTGCGTTGCCCGCCATATTTACTCCCATGTCGGTAGGCGAACGGTAGAGATTTTCGTCGCCCGTAATTTTTGCTAAGATAGAACGGACGATAGGGAAGCACTCTATATCGCGGTTGTAGTTCACCGTGCTGACTCCGTATGCTTCGAGATGGTACGGGTCTATCATATTTATATCGGCAAGATCCGCGGTAGCCGCTTCGTAGGCGACGTTTACCGGGTGCCGTAACGGCAGGTTCCAAATGGGGAACGTTTCGTATTTTGCATATCCTGCTTTAACGCCGCGCTTGTATTCGTGATAGAGTTGACTTAGGCAGGTGGCAAGCTTACCGCTACCCGGACCCGGCGCGGTGACGACAACTAAGGGGCGCGTCGTTTCGATATAGGGGTTGGCGCCGTAGCCTTCGTCGCTGACTATCGTTTCGACGTCGGTCGGATAGCCTTTCGTTCTCCTATGTATATACGTCTTTTCTCCGCGGCGGTTCAGTTTGTTCAAGAACACGTCGGCGGCGCTTTGACCCGTGTATTGAGTCACGACCACGCTGTTTATAAGTATTCCCATTCCTCTTATTTTATCGATAAGGCGCAAGACGTCGTTGCCGTAAGTAATGCCGAAGTCGGCGCGGATTTTGTTGCGTTCGATGTCGCCCGCGCTTATTACGAAAATTATCTCCGCCTTGTCCTTTAATTTTTTGAGAATGTTTATCTTCGCGTTGTATTCGAACCCGGGCAAAACTCTGTATGCGTGCATATCGTCAAAGAGCTTGCCGCCGAATTCCAGATAAAGCTTGTTGTCGAATTTTTCGATGCGTTCCAAAATTCTTTCCGTTTGTAATTTGGTATAAAGTTTGTTGCTGAAACCCTCTTCCATAGTACCGTTCCTCTTTTTTTGAACTTAAAATAGCTATTACATATTATACATTAAAAATTTTATAAAGTAAATATAAAACAACGCACTTCGGCAAGAAAAAAGCACGGAAGATAACCGTATTTAATGGCGGTATTTCTTCCGTGCTTAACGTTGTAAATTTCAATTAAATATTAAACTCTTTTTTGAGGTCTGCAATCTTAACGGGTGCGTTCGTTTCCAACGAGCGTTTTGCGGCAAGTCCGATAAGTACGGGTTCCAGTCCGCAGTAGACGTCTACGGGAACGGGTGCGTCGTTTACGATAGCATCCACAAACTCGGTTATTTCGTTGACGTATGCGCCCATATATCTTTCGAGGAAGAAGTTCAGGGGCTTTTCGGAGTGGATACCGTCGGCGTCGGAGATTACCGCGCTGGAAACGGTGTCGTTGGCGATAGCTACTTGACCGAGGCTGCCGAACGCTTCCACCCTTTGGTCGTAGCCGTAGCTTGCGCGGCGGCAGTTGTCGATGACAGCCAATGCGCCGTTTGCAAGTTTCATCGAGATTATTGCGGTGTCGATATCGCCCGCCTTGCCTATCTCTTCGTCAACGAGCACTGCGCCGTATGCAAATACCTCTGTAACTTCGCTGCCCGACATAAATCTGACCATATCGAAATCGTGAATAGTCATATCCAGAAAAATTCCGCCCGATACTTTAATGTAGCTTACGGGCGGTGCGCCGGGGTCGCGCGAGCAAACTTTGAGGAGGTTCAATTCGCCGATTTTTCCTGTGGCGACCGCTTCTCTCGCGGCGCGGAAATTGTGGTCGAAACGGCGGTTAAAGCCTACCTGATACTTGACTTTGGAAACCCTAAGCGCTGCTATTACTTCATTTATCTTGCTTACGTCGTGGTCTATCGGCTTTTCGCAAAAGACGTGTTTGCCCGCTTTTATCGCTTCAATAGATATGGGCGAGTGGGTGTCGGTCGACGAGCAAATGAGGACTGCGTCGATACCGTCGTCTTCGAGAATTTTACGATAGTCGGTGTGAAATTCGTTGATGTCGAGGGACTTTGCCCAAGCTTTCGTTTCTTCGCTCAAAAACGGGTCGGCAAGCGCTTTGACGGTCGCGTTTTTAACGTAACGCATGATACTTTCGCAGTGTACCTTACCGATACGACCTGCGCCGATAATTCCTATATTTACCATTGTTTTATCTCCTTAACTTAAAGTTATTTTTATGTTTAGATATTCGCCAATAACGAAAAATCCTTAACTATTCACTTTTCACTATTACCTCTATTTAAACGGTCAGCGCAATGCCGCGCCCGTTTAAATAGTGCCGTCCCAAGTGGAAACCTTAGTCGACTTCATCTCGTGCTCGTCGAACCAGTGGGTCGTCACGCACTTGCTTTCCGTATAGAAGCGGTACCCGTCTTTTCCGAGGCAGTGCAGGTCGGAGAAGAAGGAATTTTTATGTCCGGAGAAGGGGAAAAAGCCTACGGGAACGGGGATGCCGACGTTTATGCCGACCATTCCGCCGTCGGTATTGCGCGCGAACTCCCTTGCGTAATAGCCGTTCTGCGTGTAGATAACCGAACCGTTTGCAAACGGGTTGCGGTTCATGAGAGCCAAACCTTCTTCGAAGCTCTTTACTCTCTTTATGCAGAGCACCGGCCCGAAAATTTCGTAAGTGCCGACGGTCATATCTTCGGTTACGCGGTCAAAAATAGTCGGTCCGACGTAGAAGCCGTTTTCGAAACCTTCAACGGTGACGTTACGACCGTCGAGGACGAGCTCGGCGCCTTCTTCGATACCTTTGTTTATCCAGTCGATTACTTCCTGCTTGTGTTTCGCCGAATATACCGGACCCAACTTAGAGGTCTTGTCGTAAGCGGGACCGACTTTCATTTGAGAAGCGATTTCCTTTATTTTTGCGACCAGTTCGTCCGCGATAGCTTCGTGAACGACTACCACGGGAAGCGCCATGCAACGTTCGCCCGCGCAACCGAAAGAAGCGTTTATTATGCCGGCTGCCGTACGGTCCAACGCAGCGTCTTCCAAGACGAGAGCGTGGTTTTTAGCTTCGCACAGAGCCTGAACTCGCTTGCCGTGTTCGGCGGCGGTGGAGTAGACGTACTTGCCTACTTTCGTGCTGCCGACAAACGATACGCCTTTGATTATCGGGTTCGTCAAAAGTTCTTTATTGACGACGCGGTCGCAGGTTATTACGTTAAGTACGCCGTCGGGAAGTCCGGCTTCACGGTACAGTTCGCATATTCTCATCGACGTCATGGGCGTAGTTCCCGAAAGCTTCAAGACGATAGTGTTGCCGCAAGCTATGCAGGTGGGCGTCATCCAGCCCATAGGTATCATAGCGGGGAAGTTGACGGGGCATACTCCCGCGAAAACGCCGAGGCTCTCCCTATACATTACCGTGTCGTATCCTTTCGACGCGTCCATAAGGCTGTCGCCTTGCATGGTTATCGGCATCGTGCACGCAAGTTCCGTGCCTTCCTTTGCCTTTAAAACGTCGCCTTTTGCTTCTTCGTAGCATTTGCCTTGCTCGGTGGCGACCAACATGGTGAGTTCTTCAAGGTGCTCTATAAGGAGGTCGCGTACTTTATAAAGAATTTGCACGCGCTTCATCACCGGAACTCTCGACCAGCTCTTATAAGCTTCCGCCGCGTTGTTTATTACGGCTTGAACTTCGTCTAAGGGCATTTTCGGACTTTGCGCGATTTTTTCACCGGTCGACGGATTGTAAACGTCGTAAAAATCGGTCGCTTTGCTCTCGACGAATTGGTTATTTGTAAAATACTTTAATTTTTCCATATTGTTTTGCCTCCGTTATCAGATATTTAATAATTGCTTTATGTAGTTTCTCGCCTTAACCGCGTATTCGAACGGGTTTGCTTTGGCGGGGTCTTGTTCGGCTTCCACGAGCAGCCAACCCTCGTATCCTGCGTTTAAAAGAGTGTCGAACACGGGTTTAAAGTCTATCGCGCCGTCGCCGGGGACGGTAAACGCGCCGAGTCTGACGCCCTGTAAAAAGCTCAGCTTGTCCGCTTTTACTTTGGCGACCTTTTCGGGGCGCACGTCTTTCAAGTGAACGTGTTTTACGCGCTTGACGTGCTTTTTGAGCACCGCAAGGTAGTCTTCGTCGCAGTAGGCGAGGTGACCCGTGTCGTAAAGAAGGGAGAACTTGTCGGGGTCGGTGTTTTCCATAAGGCGGTCGATTTCCGCCGCGGTTTGAATTACCGTACCCATGTGGTGATGGTAGACGAGGTTAATGCCGTATTCCAACGCGATTGCGCCGAGACGGTTGAAGCCGTCGGTAAGAATCTTCCACTGCGCGTCGTTGATTACCGGTTTGCAGTCGAATACGGGTAAAGAAGTGCCTTGTATACTGAAACTTTGTTCGCTTGCGCCGATACGCTTCGCGCCGCACGCCGCCAAAAATTCGCAGTTCGCGCGGAAGTCGGCTTCTACTTCGCCAAACGGCTTAGTCAGCAAAAAGGACGAGAACCAGCGGTTGGCGATTTGCAAGCCCCTGATATTGAGATAGGGTAAGAGCTCTTCGGCGGTTTTCGGGTACTTGTTGCCTATCTCGCAGCCCTCGTATCCCGCGAGCGCCATTTCGCTTATGCACTGTTCGAAAGTAACTTCTTTTCCGAGGTCGGGCATGTCGTCGTTAGTCCAACCGATTGGGGCAATGCCCAGTTTGATTTTTTTGTTTTCCATATAAACGCCTCTTTAATTAGAATTTTCTTGCCGTATTCAAATGCTCTTTGCGTATCCTTAACGCTTCCGCCTCTCCGTCCGTTCTCGGTACGTCGCTGACGCCTACGTTCCACCAACCGCCGTAGCCGTCGGTCATGGTTTTCGGTAGAACCTTAATATCTATAAGTACGGGCAAAGTTTGAGTCAGGCTGTCGCGTAATGCCTCTTCCAGTTCTTTCATCGTCTTTGCCGTGTACGTTTTAAAGCCGTAACCGCTTGCAACCTTGGCGTAATCTACGTTTAAAAATTCGCCGTAGCGTATCGGTTCATTGCCGTTACGGTATCTTAACTCTGTGCAAAGGGAGTCTATACCTTGATTCATTTGCAAATTGTTTATGCAGCCGAAGCTTGCGTTGTCGAAGAGCAAAACGTTGATTTTTATACGTTCCTGAATAGCCGTGAGCATTTCGGAGTGGAGCATATTGAAGCTGCCGTCGCCGCAAAACGCGTAGACTTCTTTTGACGGACGCGCCATTTTACTGCCCAGCGCGCCTGCGATTTCATAGCCCATGCAGGAATATCCGTATTCCATATTATAGCTGCCGACGTCGTCCGTTGTCCACATTCTTTGTAAGCACCCGGGGAGCGAGCCCGCAGCGCCTACCGCGACGGCGTCCGCCGGAATAATATCTCTTATCATTGCGATTGCCGCGGTTTGGCAAATTTTACCGCCCGTGGCTTTGACGAAGTCGTCTAAAACTCCGTCCGTTCTCACCTTGTTTTCGGGGATAAGATTTTCGGAATAGACGACGTTTTTCAAGCGAGCGTATTCCTTGTCCCATTTTGCTTTCGCGGTTTTTATTTCGTCCGTATAGCCGGAAACGTAGTCGTTTAAAAGCTCGTCCAAGTCGGTTATGCACTCCCGCGCGTCGCCGACGACCGCAGTTGCGGACAGCTTGTGCGCGTGGAAATCGGACGCGTTGACGGTGACAACCTTAGCGTTCGAATAGAGCCATTTCGACGAGGTGGTAAAGTCGGTAAAGCGCGTGCCCACGCCGATAATCAAATCGGCTTTCGCCGCTACGTCGTTCGCCGCCGAGTTGCCCGTAACGCCTATGCCGCCGAGGTTTAGGTAGTGGGAACTCTTTATTGCGCTCTTTCCCGCTTGCGTTTCGGCAAAGGGGATATTGTGTTTTTCGCAAAAATGCGCAACCGCGTTGCCGGCAAAGGAATAGCGCACGCCGCCGCCGACTATAAGCAAGGGATAGCGTGAATTTTTGATAGCTTTCGCCGCGTTGTAAAGCTCGGTAAAGTCGGGTCGTGTTCTGCGAATTACGCGGACTTTCTTTTCAAAGAACGATTCGGGGAAGTCGTAGCTTTCGCCTTGCACGTCTTGGCTTATTGCTATTGCCGCCGCGCCGCAGTTAGCGGGGTCGGTTAAAACGTTCATAGCGTTATGGAGGCTACTCATTATCATTTCGGGGCGGGTCACTTTATCGAAAAATTTAGTGACCGCGCGGAACGCGTCCGCCGTCGTAACAGTGGGGTTGTAAACCTGTTCTACCTGCTGTAAGACGGGGTCGGGCTGACGGGAAGCGAACGTGTCGCCCATAAATAAAAGAAGGGGAACGTTGTTTACCGTTGCGGTAGCCGCCGCAGTCACCATATTGGCAGAACCGGGTCCTATACTGGATACGCAGGGCAAAATCTTCATGCGGTCGTGCATTTTCGCAAACGCGGTCGCGGCTTGCGCCATGCCCTGTTCGTTTTTGCCTTGATAGACTTTGAGAGAATGCTCGGCCATGCTGAGCGCTTCGCCGATACCTAATACGCACCCGTGTCCGAATATGGTATAAAAGCCCTCGACGAATTTGCTTTCAACAAGCTTTTCGTCCTTTTCTATCGCGACGTATTGATTGTCCAAAAATTTTACGACAGCCTCGCCGACCGTCAAACGGATAGTGTTCATT
>CAYVEU010000117.1:0-7119 GCA_964450015.1 uncultured Christensenella sp.
CAGGGCGACATTGTAATGCTGTTTAATGATTTAAAATAAGGAGAAAAAATGAAAACAAAAAATAACGTAAGAAATTACATATTAACAATAATAGGGATACTGACGCTTTGTTTTGCGAGTTTAATATTCATTTTAAATGAAAACGCGAAGACGTTGGCGTATGCCGCGGAAGATGAAACGGTTTTAATGACCGAGAATGTCGAAAATGCGACAATTGAAAACGCAATCGAAGAAACCGACGTGGAAACGGAGTTGTCAACAACGGAAGACGTTTACGGCGGAGTATCAACGTTAGCCGCAGCGGACACTACCGTGGAAGGGAATTTTCAATGGACGGACGACAAAGGGAACAAGCATCCTTTGCGCCGAGTAAAAGTAGAAGTTTATGACTACGACCCCACTTTACTATTACGCGATGACCTTCTCGGAACGACGTATACCGATCATGACGGAAATTATTCGCTTAGTTTTACTAATCAAACGCTCTTTGAAAAAGGCGGATGCGATTTATACGTAAAAGTTTATGCCGGAGACGGAAACGTGCAAGTGGTAAAGGAAAACGGGAAAACCGCATATTGTTATTCGTCGGTAAAAGAGCGCAAAAATAACGTCGCAATCGGCGCCACGGAAACAATTAGTAAAGAGTTTGCCTTTGATGTAACAGATGAAGACGGAGACAGCAATTTGGGCAAAGCTTTTCAAATTTCGCAAGCGGCTCTAACGGCGAGAGATTTTGCTTGGAATATGATGAATAGAAAGCCGTCAGACGTAAAAATACGTTATCCGTATCGAGACCCCAAAGATATCTACACATGTTCTTATTCCAATGGGACGATTTATATAACGGATAAGAAACCATCGGATTGTGAAAATTCAACAGAATCGTATGCTTCATGGGACGTTATAATGCACGAGTACGGACATCATATACAAAAAGAATTTGATAAAATTAACAACCCGATATCGGCTAGTCCAAATGGCGGACATAGCGGAAATATGATAGATCACTATGCAACTGACTCAACTTGCTCCGATGGCACTAAATGTGCCGTGCATAGAGACAACAACAAAATTTTACCGGCGGATGCAAAAGAATACGGCATGAAAATCGCATGGGCAGAGGGCTGGGCTACTGCGTTCGGAGCAGTGACTCAAAAATATTATGCCGACAAGTTGACAGGCATAGCTACCGTTAACGACGCTAAATACAGCGCATATAATTTTAAAACCGATTTCGATTATCGCAGTTGGGATTCAAATGCGAGCGGCGGAGAAGGCAATGAAATGGCGATAGTAGGCGTGCTTTGGGGAATGGTTGATAATATGACAGGGTCGGTATCAAAAATGAGGATAACGCCCAAAGAGTGGTGGGATGTTACGACGATTAAAAATACTTTCACGTTTTCGGATTTTATAAATAATTTTTATAAAAACCTTGCTAATCATATCGGTGAAATGGGTAAACTTTTGGTAAAGTTTGAATTTACACCCAGTATATTAGGAAGATCGTTGTCAACGGACATAGAAATGAATGAGGTGACGGCAAATCAGAAGATACGTTTTACTTGGAGAACGATAAGTGATAGCCATGCTTACCCCATTGATACCTACGAGTTGGTATTTTATTCGGAAGATTATTCCGATTATCGAGTTGTTTATTCCGGTACGGATACAAGTGCGACTTTAAGCTCTAATCTTTTTAATACAATTAAGTCGCTACCGGGTACGGTCGTTCACGTTGCTATTAAAAGTTATCAGTCCGGTAATGGGAGAAATAATAGTTTTGCCAAAGGTCCAAGTTCGGGCGGCTATGTGTCAACTGTTTTGGATTATGACAAAAGGGTATTAATAGTAGACGTTGTCGACGGTGAGGCAACCATCATTGGGACGTACTGCAATATAATAGGGAATTATAGTATTCCCGATTATATCGACGGTAATCCGATTAAAAAAATCGGAAACAGCGCGTTTGCGGATCAAACATTTCTAATTGTAAATTTAGATGATGCTAACATGATAACAGATATAGGCGAATGGGCTTTCACTGGGTGTACAACATTAACATCTGTACTAATACCCAATAATGTAACAGTCATTAGAAAAGGAACGTTTGCTAATTGCGGAAGCACTTTATTATTTAGATTTGACAATATAACGAGAATAGAGGACTTTGCATTTAATAATACGGCGATTCTTGCAATAGATAAGAAAATAGAGGGCATTCAATTTATAGGGAATTCAGCATTTGCTTATTCTCATTTGCAGACGTTAGCGTTCGATTTTAATGCAGGGACAACGCTAACTTCAATTGGGAATGAAGGTTTTAGAGGGAACAACAAGTTGGGAATAATGACACTGCCAACAAATGTTAGGAGTGTAGGAAACGCTGCTTTTTCAGACTGCGATGAACTTACAATTTATGTAGAATATAATAAACAACCTTCCGGTTGGGCTGCTACGTGGAATGCGTCAAACCGTCCCGTATTTTGGGGCTGTACTTTATCGTCGGATAAATCTTACGTTGTATCCTTTGTCAAATCGTCCGGTAACCCGTCAAATCCTAATGCCGCTAACGGTATAAACAATCCTACAAGAGACGGCTATAACTTCGGCGGTTGGAATACAAAGGCGGATTTTTCTGGAGATAATTATGACGATATAGCAAGCGCACCCAATAGAACGTTGTACGCAAAATGGGAAGAAAAATCCTGCGTGGCGACGGGGACTATGATAACGCTTGCCGACGGCAGTCAAAAGGCGGTTGAGGAGTTGACGGGGAGCGAGGATTTGCTCGTATGGAACATGCTCACTGGCACGTTCGATTCCGCGCCGATACTGTTTATAGACAGCGACCCGAGCGCGGTGTATGAAATTATCAAGCTTTCGTTCTCGGACGGGACGGTAGTCAAGGCAATAAGCGAGCATGCGTTCTTTAATATAGATAGGAACGAGTACGTATTTTTAAGAAACGACGCGGCTAAGTATATCGGCGAGAAGTTCAACAAGCAGGGCTTGGACGGCGACGGTAATATGGTAAATACGATAGTTACGCTGACAAACGTAACGGTAGAAAGGGAAGTTACTTGCGCTTGGAGTCCCGTAACGTTCGGGCATCTATGCTATTACGTCAACGGTATGCTGTCAATGCCCGGCGCAACCGAGGGGCTTATAAATATATTCGAGGTAGACCCCGAAACCATGCGTTACGACCTAGATAAAATGAACGCGGATATATTGACTTACGGACTTTTCACGTACGAGGAGTTTTGCGAGCAAGTAGCTGAGATACCGCAGGAGATATTCGCGGCGTTTAACGGGCAATATCTGAAAGTAGCTATCGGCAAAGGGCTTATCGACGCAGACGGAATAATTGCGCTTATCGCAAGATACGCGGAGTTCTTTAACTGATATTTCGGAAACCTATTGTTAAGGTAAAAAGAGTCAACCCGACAAGGTTTTTGCGGGCGCAAACGCGCTAAAATCTCGTTAAACTCACTTGCAGTATGCTTAGGGCTGTCGCAGGAGGCGACAGCCTCTTGTGTTATCGAAGACAATTCCTTTTGTTGGTAAATTTTTCGAAAAAAAGTATTGTATTACTTATAAGATTATGATATTATATTAATATCTATCGGTATATCCTAGGGGTATGCTCAAATTTCGTTGCCCAAAATGTCGGTCGGCGCAGCGGGCGGAGATTAATAAGGAAAGAATGAGTAAAAAAGTCGGACTTAAACTGTTTATATTGATAATGGCGGCGTTGATTATCGTTACGGCGGCGTTCGTTGCGACCGTTTCGGCGACCGTTGCCGACGAAAGCGCGGAAGCGGCGGTAAGCTGGAAAGTTCGCGTTGCAAAAACCGTAGGCGATAACGAGTACGTCGATCTTCCGACCGGACAGGCAGTTACCGAAAAAGGCGAGATAACTTTTTTGGTGTCCAACTTTTCTCAGGGCGACAAATTTTATTACTACGTCTTTACCGACGCGGACGGCGACGTAAACTCGCTTAGGTTCGAACAGTGGTCGGATATATCGAAAGACAAGACGATAAACGGCGTTGCGTATAGATACGAAACGTATGCGTGCAACGAAAAAACGACTCTTTATATCTATTTCCGCAGACAAAATTCAAACGACGGCGACACGGTGGACGAACTGTACTCCACGTTTGCGCACCGCACGCCCGTCAATCTTACTTTCGGCAAAGACGATTTGGATATCGTAAGCGTCGGCGCGACGTATAGACAAAACAACAAACCCGTAAATTATACCGGCGGTTGGATAGGGACGGATTTGACTTTTACGGTTACGACCAAGTATATGAGCAACGGAGTGGAATACGACAGCGGCAACGAGCTTTTGGCGTATTCGGTTGACGGCAAGCCGGACGAAGCGACGGACAAACGCTGGGTGCCCATGTCCGGCAACGTTGTGAGCGTCAAAGGCGAATACAGGGACGTTAACATCGTCTTCCGAGTTACGAACATCGAAGGGAAATATCCCAAATATTATAAATTCCCCGTTAAATTGAACATGGACGCGACAGCCCCCGAATTTTCAATCACGGCTACCACTGCGGACGCCGACGGCAAGTCGGTGGATTATTCGAGCGGCAACTGGACGAGCAACCGCGTTTCGTTTACCCTTACTCCTACCGTAAAGAGCATAAGCGCGGTGGATTATTACGTTTCGACCGACGGTATCCGTTACGAGCCGATAGGACAAATTTCTACCGCGGGCGCATACGTCGTCTACAACGTTACGAGAACCACTCGCGGTTTGACGTTCAGAGCAATAAACGCCGCGGGAGTTATCGCCGATTATGCCTCTGCCTACAACGTAAATATCGACGCGGTAAGACCGGACATTACGCTTGACGCACTTACGCCCAATCCCGATAACGAGCGTGAAAGCGTACCCGTTTCCGCGGTTTTGGACGCCGAAACTTCAACTTATAAAGCAAATTGCGCCAACGGGCAAATAACTTTGCGCGCGTACAACAGAGACCAAAACGGCAAGCCGGTCGAAAACACGAGCGGCGTGCGTTTTTACTATGCGGTCAAAGCCGACGGCGGCGAGTTTTCGGAGTTTCGCGCGATGACGACGTCGGCTATCGACGCCGGCGACAACGTTTATTACACGGTGACGGACAGCTATTCGGCGGGCGTTTCGACTAAGCGCGTCTATGCGTTTTACGTCGAGAGCGGCGCGGGGCGCAGGAGCAATACGGCGTATTACGAAGTTACCATATTAAATTCCTATTTCGAAATAGACGTGCAGGAAATCACCTACACGCCCAACGCGTCGGGGTGGTCCGCGGCGCCCATTCCCGTATACGTCAACGTTCCGACCGATTCGACTGCGATACGCAACGTCGACGGGTTGATAACGGGCTATACCGAGCCGACGACGGAATATTATTTCTATTACACGCCGACTAACATAAGCGGCGCGCTGTTCTCGGTAAAAGGCAGGTATTACGCGCCGATAGAGGGCGAAGAGGGGCGTTCGACGTACGTCTTCGATTTGTCGGCGAGCGCGGAGTCCGTTTTCGTGGTTTATGCGAAAAACGCGGCGGGCAAAGAGAGCGCAAACAGGTTTACCAGTTTGAACGTCATAAAAATCGACACGGTTCAGCCTACTGTCGAGCACACGGCGTACGTTAATCCCGTTGCCGACGTCAAAGAGCTGACGTATATCGCTAGCGGCGATTGGGTAAACGGCAGTATGGTTTTGGAAATTTCCGTAAAACAGGGCGTAAGCGGCGTTTATCTCAAAGAAATGATGAGCGTTTCGGACGCAAACGGCAATCAAATATGGATAGACGGCGACACGCTTCCCGCGACGGGCGGCGTAGTAAACGGTTATCAAAAGTATCAGTTCCGCATAAACGTGGAAAATGCCGCCGAGCAGGTGATGAGCAAAGTCTATAAGTTCCGCGCGTACACCAACTCGGGCGTTTACAGGGACGTGGAATTTTTGGCGAACATCGACACCACGGCTATATCGCTTGACGGCGTAGAGCTGGATATAAACGGCGAAAAACAGCTCATTTCTTCCGACGAATCGCAGTCGGGCGTGTTTATTTTTAATCCGATATGCGAAAACGGACGGATAACCGTCTTTTCCAACGAGGAACAACAAGGGCACTTCGACTGTTATATAAAGGAAAGCGCGGACGGCGAGTATACGTTCTTGGAAGGAAACGGGTTCAATATAAGCGTACCCGCAAACGCGGGCGGAACGATAACGAGATATCTCTATCTTGTCAGCAAGGCAAAGGATTACGCCGGCAATTCGGTCACGACCGAAAAAGCGTTGCCGTTTGTATTGACGATACCGTATAACACCCTCAATTTGTCGGTGTCGGTAGAGCTCGAAACGGATTTCCAAAGCGCGGGCACGAACTGGGTCGACAGCGACGTAACCGTCAAAGTTTCGCTCAGAGAAACGACGGAGGGCGGCAGCAAACAGCTCGGCAGACAGGAGATGGCTTCCTATACCTTCTACTATATGCTCATACCTTACGGCGTCAACCCCAACGAGGCGATGCGCGACGGCGAATGGGTTCGGATAGACGAGGGCTCGTGGAGTACGGACGGCACGCAGAGAACGTTTGCGATACCGTTTGAAGACAAGAGTTTTTACGGCAACGTGGCGGCTTCGGTCGCAAACGAGGCGGGTTACCGTTCGGCGGGTATAAAAGTAGAGCAGGTTATGAGAATAGACCGCACCAGACCTATGGTTGCGGATATGATAGAACAGATTTCGGGCGAGACGGAGAAGAGTTCCGAGAACGGGCGGCAGATTATCACCTATTACAGTAAGGACGCGATAACTATAAAAGCGCCGTATTTCGGCGACAGCCGTTCTCCGATAACCTATTATTATGCCGAGATAGAGAAAGCAGACGACGGCTCGGGTTGGAAGACCGCGCCGGTTACCGAAAATCCCGACGTCGAACGCGGAGAGTTGAACGGCTGGACGAAAGTGGACAGTCAATCCATAAGAATGATTTATTCCGACGACAACGAAAAATACAGCGAGTATTCGTACGTTTTTTACGCTATAAACGGCGTCGGCAAGTCCGCGGGCGGCATAAGCGACGGAGTGTATACGCA
>CAYVEU010000118.1:0-7117 GCA_964450015.1 uncultured Christensenella sp.
TCTTGCACAATGCGACAAGTTTATCCATAGTAAGTTCAGCCATTTTTACCTCGTTATAATAAAAGATTAGTATATACTATTTTTTTAATATCATAGTAGAAATATAACTCAAAGTCAACCGTTCGTGACAGAGTGAATAGAATTAAGTGATTTTTTTCGAAACCGAACCGTCGGCGTACTTCGTCGCAACACTCTCCGTCTACGAATATGCTACGCACATTCGCGGTAACTTGCGAGGTTGCTCCTCTTCCCCACCGCGACAAGCACGGTGGGGATACCCCTATTACAGTAGGTGATGGCTTCGAAAAAGTCCCTGCATTTTACTCAAAATATCCGCTTTGGAGCATAAAACTTTATCTATAATTAAGAAACACTAAAATTTTTAATGCTTGGCACTGCTATATGCGGGGACGTAAAGCGCTTGATTATGTACACTCCCATTCATAAAGTAATTGCTAAAAGAATACATATTAATTATGAAAAAATATTACGTTTTCGTCCATATAATCAGCAACTGCGTGTTGGTCGCGCTTCTTTTTATGCTGTATATCGCATGTATCCCGTCGGAACAGACGACCCAAGCCAACGCACCCATATATAAAGGCGACTCGTCGTCCGGAAAAGTCGCTCTTATGATAAACGTATATCAAGGCAGCGAGTACGTCGAAGGAATGTTAGACGTACTCAATAAGTACAACGCAACCGCAACCTTTTTCGTCGGCGGCTGTTGGGCGGAAAAGAATATGGACCTATTAAAGAAAATTGCCGAACGCCACGATATCGGCAACCACGGGTATCTGCATTTGGACCACGCCAAAATCTCCGAGAACCAAAACCGCGAAGAAATAGTTTTGTGCGACAAATTAGTAGAGCGCGTGACGGGCGTAAAAATGAACCTCTTCGCTCCGCCGTCGGGCAGTATCGGCACGAATATGACTAAGGTGTGCGAAGACTTAAACTACAAAGTAATAATGTGGACCAAAGACACGATAGACTGGCGCGACAAGGACTATAACTTGGTATTCAAACGCGCGACCGCAAACGTCGAAAGCGGCGATATGATACTTATGCACCCTACCGAACATACCCTTAAAGCCCTGCCGCTTATCCTGCAAAACTACGACGAAGCGGGATTGCAAACGGCGTCGGTTAGCGAAATTATTGCGAGCCTGACGCTAAATTAAAACGCGTTGCGCTAATCCATGCGGACAGTTAAGAATATTATCCGTATTAAAAAAGCTTCCCCCTTTCTAAGGGGGAGGCTCTGCCGATAGGCGGTGGTGAGGGTTTATTCCCCTTATCAAGCACCCTCATCAGTCAACCTACGGTTGACAGTTTCCCCCTCGAAAAGGTGGTAGCTTTTAAGCGATTTCTTATTTTTATTTGTAAAGCAGCCCTATCTGTTTCGTTTATTTCGAACGCTTCCGACAATTTTTACGATAAGACCAAGTCCCGCTATTGCCGCGCCGACAAGTCCGCCCGAACCAAACAAAATATCCTTATTTACGGTTATTATTTCGTCGGCTTTTTCTCTTATCGCATTCAGTCCGCCCCCTTTACAGAAGGGTATTGCGCCGAAATACACAAAGAACACAAGCATAGCTAATTCCAGTATAGCTAAAACGATATTTTCTATTTTTTCTGATTTTATCTGATATTCATAAAGGGTATCTTCGCTAATTTGCCCAGCCTCTTTCTGTCCATATTTAGCCGAAATTAGGCACGTCTCTATAATATTCGTGACAAAATACGGAATTTGCATACATAATCCAATGCAAATAAACATAGTTAATTTCTCAAAAGCAAGCATAATAGATACAACAACGCCAAAAGCTATTGTGCTAATAGTACCAATTGCTACGGAAAATATAAACTCTTTCATAGTCTGCGCATATATTCCTTTTTCTTTTAGAGCTCTAAAATATCCGTTTGTTTTTCTGCGCATAAAATGCATAAACACTATTGTTGCGTAATCAATCAAAGCCGATAGACCGAGAATTCTGAAAATTAATTCTACGTCAAAATTGAAAAACGACCAATTAAGTTGCCTATAAGTAAAAAGCAAACACGAGCCTATAAACGAAATCCACCAAATAAAATTTAAAAATAAACTCACCCGTCCTGTTAATTTTAGGTTACCATTGTTTTTAAACGTTTTAAAAGCTACCATTGAGCTTACTAAATTATTGTAAAATGAACTAATAAACATTTTTACCCTTTCCCCTCCGTTTCGTGTATAAAAAGCTTTTATTTGTCAAAATTATACTATACCAAACGGTATAAGTCAACCAATTTTATTCCAATTGGTATAAAATCGAATTATGCAAACGATTGATATTTTTATTGAGCGTTTAAATGAATTGCTTGTCGGGAAAAGCATAAATGCCGTGGCAAAAGAAATGGGCATTTGCCAACCCACCCTGCATAGATATTTAAAAGGCGAACGGATACCTAATATTGTTGCATTGACTAAAATCGCAAACTATTTTAACACCAGTACGGATTGGCTTTTGGGTTTAAAAAAATACGAGGAAGAATAATCAATTAATTATAAACGAGGATAGTATATATTTATAAACTGCTTTCTTCTTTTAATTTTTGGTCGTTGACATTGCACCCTCATCAGTCGCTAACGCGACAGCTTCCCCCCTCTCGTGAAGGCGGGAAGCTCTTATCGAGGAAATACGTCTTATCGCCAAAAAAAGAGCTTCCCACCTTGCCCCTCGGTGTTTCCTAAGGGAAATAACTCATATAAGGGGGAAGCTGGCAACCGCAGGTTGACTGATGAGGGTATACTTAAAATAAAAAATAAAGATAGACTTTCAAATCTATCCTTTTCTACCCGTTAGGGGTAATTGCAACGCTAATATTCTCTCCCGCAAAGCGGGTTGCCACAGCGTGGCAATTCTCTTTTCTCTGCCCGTAGGGCTTGCGCCGTCGGCGCAATTCTCTCTGAGTACCTATTCTGCCTCTTCCGCTAATTTTCTAAGCGCGTCCAAATTCTTAATTTCTATTATTTCTTTGCGGAAATTGAAAATTCCGTCGTTGTCGCGCATACGCATCATCTCTCTGGACATACTCGGACGGCTGACGTTCAGATATTTTGCCATTTCATTTCTGTTCATTCCGAGGTTGACCGTTAAAGTGCCTTGCGATAAGTATTTATCGTACACGAGTTTAGCTATCTTTTTGCGCATGCCCTTTATCGTTATATATCCGTTGTTGTTTTCAAGCTCGGATATTTTTTCGCTCATCGCTTTCAAAACGTTGTTTATAAGCTTAATATGATGCGGGCAGGTTTTTGAGCAAACCGCGGTCACGCTCTCGGCGGACAGGTAAAGTACCGAACTTTCGAGCGCGGCTACCACGCAATACCCTAAGATGTGCGGCGGGCAAAAAGCCTGCGAAAGTCCGAACACCTCTCCGTCGACTATCGAGTGGATAACCTCGCGTTTTCCGTTGTTTTTCGTGGTAAATTCGACCAAATTTCCTTCAAGCAATATGCAAATTTCCTTAACTTCCGAGTTGTCCTTTGCGACCAACTTACCACGCGAATATTTTACGATACGCGCTTTCATACAGTCGAACAGCTTGTTTATTTCCGCGTCGGTAAACCCGTCGAAAAGTGCGCATTTTTTTATTTGCTTTATTATCTTCATTTCCTATATCTCCGCTTTTGTTGCTTTGGCAACGGACACTATTGTACATTATATAAACCGTTCTGTCAAGGAATGGAGCGTAAATATCACGTTTCTTTGCGCCAATAAAAACGAAATTAATAATTTGAGAAAAACTTACTTTTTATTTTTAGTCTAAAAATCGGACAAAAGTTTAGTTTTTATTGCTTTCCGAAAAGTCTTCTCTACCGTACGATGTACGCCTGCGTTTGCCTTTCCGAAAAAATAAACGCAATCTGTCCGCTCCTATCCTATTTTAAGCGTTGTGTTTTTTATCATTTAGTGATATACTTTTTTCAGTGGAGGAGCAATGCAAAGTTACGATAAATTCTCAAAAAAAATTAACGCGATATTAAACAGCAATTTATTATCTTCGGGTAACGTCATACGCAATTTTTTGATTTTTCTCGCAAACGACGAAACTTGCAGGGAAATTTTGCATGCAGCCAATGAAACCGTCAATCTAAAAGCCGAATACGATAAAGTCTTTAACGAAAAACTCGGCTTGCCGAAATCCCCTCAAAAAATCGTCGCCGTTATAACGGGAACTCTCTATTTTTTGGATACGGCGCAAGTGACCGTCACGTCGCTTCTTAATGCGCTTTACAAGGATAAGACAAAAGAAGCGGCTTACTCCCTATTTTTAAACGATATAATTCGTCCCTATGCCGACAGCTTCTTGAAATTGATAAAAGGCGAACCTATGGAAGAATTTTCGGTTCCCAAACAATCGATTTTCGATAAAATGAGCGAGGACGTAAAATCCGTCGTGCGCGAAATGAAAGAGTCTTTGCCGAAGTTGAAAATATCGCAAAACGGCGCCGCCGTCATCGGCGAAACGCTGGACGGACTTATCTATTCGTTGCAATACGGCGATCCCGTCTTAACTCGCTACTCATTCGGCGGATTTTTGAACGCTTTGCAACTGTTCGGTATAAAAGCGGGATTTGAAGACGATTTAACGAAAATTCTCAAACTGTACGGAGTTTTATAAAATGCAATTTTCCGTAACCGCTGTCAACGTCGCAATAATGCTCGCTTACGCCGTGCCGGGGTATTTGTTGATTAAGACAAAAGCGGTAAAACAGGAAGTCATCCCTGCGCTTGCCAAAATTTTACTTTATATTTGCCAGCCCTGCCTCTCCATTTATTCTTTCCAAAAGGTCCTTTATTCGAAAGAACTACTAAAAAATATGGGCATTTTCGTTGGATTGAACGTCGGAGTAATGCTGTTTGTTTTGGGCTCGGTTTTCCTTATATTTTATAAAAAACGTGAAGACGTACGGTACAGAGTTGCAACGGTTGCAAGCTGTCTCGGAAACGTCGGATTTTTAGGCGTTCCCCTCTTGGAAGCGCTACTTCCGCAATATCCCGAAGCGGTCAGTTACAGCGCGGTGTTTATCGTCTGCATGAATATTTTGAGTTGGACTGTCTGCCTCGCTCTTCTTACGGGCAATAGAAAGTTCTTCAGCGTCAAGAAGCTGATTTTAAATCCGCCCGTTTTGACGTTATTTATATCTTTACCGCTGTTCTTTACACGAACCACTCTCCCGACAGTCATTTTTAACAGCGTATCGCTCCTCGGAAAAATGACGACCCCGCTTTGCATGATAATCGTCGGTATGCGCTTTGCCTGCGCCTCTCCGAAAGAAATTTTCACCGACTGGCGCGTGTATTTCACAGCCGCGGTAAAATTAATAATAATGCCTATAATTGCTTTCCTTTTAACGCACTGGCTGCCGCTTGACTACTCGATAAAAGCTACGATATTCATTTTGTGCTGCTGCCCCACCGCGTCGCAGGTTCTCAGTTTAGCGGAAATAAACGGTTGCGGACAAAAGAACGCGGCAAACACAGTACTTGCAAGCACGATATTTTCTATGATAACTATACCGATAATGCTATTAATGCTATAATGCTTCGCCGGACCAATCGTTACACGGAGTTTTACCGAAGTCGCTAACGCTTTGTACGGATAAAATTTATATTCCGTGCAAGTCCGACTTGTAAGGAAGAAACGCAGTCCGCGTTTCTTTTCTTATGTAAAGAATTAGCAGTAATCTCATTCTACACTTTTGGGGCTTACGCACCCTAAAAACTGGGGGCTCCCCCACCGCGCACTCGCGGAAGGGGGAAGAGGAGAGGCACAGGAGTACAAAAAGCCTTGTCTAGACAAGGCGTAAAACGGATGTAGCCTCGACGATGCAAGGGCAAAAATCGAAAAAAATAGTTTCCGATTTTTGAAAATTAAAATTAAGAAATAGCCGTTTGCTCCTTTATTATCCACAACTTTTCACTCTTCACTATTACCTATTCACTAAAAGCTTCCCCCTTCCCAAGGGGGAGGCTCTGCCGTAGGCGGTGGTGAGGGTTTAATATCCGCTTTTGAAAGTTAAGGAAGAACGCAAACCATTCTCTCCTTTCTTATCCGCAACTTTTCACTCTTCACTATTACCTTTTCACTAAAAGCTTCCCCCTTCCCAAGGGGGAGGCTCTGCCGTAGGCGGTGGTGAGGGTTTAATATCCGCTTTTGAAAGTTAAGGAAGAACGCAAACCATTCTCTCCTTTCTTATCCGCAACTTTTCACTCTTCACTATTACCTTTTCACTAAAAAAGCTGCCGCATTAGCGCGACAGCCTTTATAAATATTAAATAATTTAGTTTTTATTATATTAAATTAGCAAGGTCAGCGGCTTTTTTACAACCATCGGTATTATTGATATCGCCTTCGTCATACACGCCGGGGATAAGCAACTCTCCGATAGATTTCCATTTTAACAGAGCGATGCTTCTTTCATAAGGAATACGGACTCCGTCCATTACGGACAAATCGTCTTCTTCACAGCAAGTGATAAGCGCGCATTGTTTGCCTGCAATATCCTTGCCCGCAACGCAAAATGAAAATATCCTGTCGATTACGCCCTTTATTTGCGCGGGGAAAGTATACCAGTAAACGGGCGTTGTAAACACAACTACGTCCGCTTCTTCGATAGCGGGTGCGATTACGTTAAAATCGTCGTCGAAACTACACGCTTTACCCGTTTTAAAACAGGTTAAACAAGCGCGGCAACCGCCCACCTTTTTCATGGCGGCGTCAAATCTGGTCACAGTATGCCCTTTACTTTGCGCCGCTTTTATGAATGCGTCGGTCATAGCAAAACTGTTTCCGTTCTTCCTCGGACTCCCCGTAATAACTACTATTTTTTTACCCATTTTTATTTCTCCTTATTTCTTAATTGTATTGGAATTTTGATTATACGCTTTTGCAACGCATTTCCATTCGCCGTTCATTTTCAAAAGCAAAAGATAGTCGGTAAAGTCTATACGATTGCCCCACCCTTCTTCCAAAACGCGTACAACCGCAAGCGTTTCTTCCAACGCTATAACGTCGATACGCGCCTTAAAATTCTCATCGCCGCCGACGGTATCTACGTTGCGGT
>CAYVEU010000119.1:0-7111 GCA_964450015.1 uncultured Christensenella sp.
AGAAAGGTCGGTTTCGAACTGGGACTCGACGAAGATATCGTTATGCGCCAACCGTTCCCCGGTCCGGGACTCGCTATAAGAATTATAGGCGATATAACCAAAGAAAAATTGGAAATTTTGCGCGACGCCGATTTTATTATGCGCGACGAGATTGCAAAAGCAGGACTGAATAGAGAAATTTGGCAATATTTTGCGGTGCTTACGAATATGCGTAGCGTCGGCGTTATGGGCGATATGAGAACTTACGACAACGCGATAGCGTTACGCGCCGTAACGAGCCTAGACGCGATGACTGCCGACTTTGCGAGAATACCTTACGACGTTTTGGCAAAGATTTCCAATAGAATAGTCAACGAAGTCAAGGGTGTGAACCGCGTACTGTACGATGTAACGAGTAAGCCGCCTGCAACAATCGAATTAGAGTAATTTCAGACCAATCGTTACGCGGAATTTTACTCGCGGTAGGGTTGCACCCCACACACGGATAAAATTTATTTCCGCGTAAGTCTGACTCATAAGGAAGAAACGCAGTCCGCGTTTCTTTTCTTATGTAGAAAATTAGTATTATTCTTATGCTATACTTCAGGGGCTCACGCACCCTGACCCCTCGCGGGCAAAAAGTGAAAATAATCGTTTCCACTTTTTGAGATTTGTAGAAGAAATAAATTTATATCAATGAAAAGATTCCCCATTGCCTTAATTATTTTTGAGAGAAATAAACTTATTAAAGGGGGAAGCTGGCGCGCTTGCGCGACTGATGAGGGTGCACTTTCTTTCAAACAATAATAATTAATTTTGAAAAATCTTGACTTTTATCACCGCGTTAGTCTTTTTAATAACCGTGACGTGCGTATTCGCAATACCACAGGATATATTTCATGAAAAAGAAGTGTCAAAAATAACCGTAGGTATGTTTGTGGGAAAAGTCAAGAGTATTTGGGGCAAGCTGACGAAGAAAACACGAACAACATTCTTTTCCCCCCGTCATTGGTATATTATGAAAAAGTGAAAAATACGCTAAAAAACTTACAGAAAATTGAGAGTACGGGCGAATAATTTGATAATTTTAATTATAAAATTTGGCAATATATGAAACTGGTTTTTTTGTACTGTATTTTATCTCTCACATGTGACATATTTGGTACAAGATATGGCTTATAATTGAAGAAAAAATAATGGTGCAATAAAAAGGAGCGGATATGAGTGATCTTAGCAATAAAAGTTTTGCTGTTTTAACTTTTGCAACAGTCAATGATATTATAGACACGGCAAATAAGCGTTCGGTACATATGCAAAGAGATGCTATTGTAGAGGTGGCGGCAGTCAAAATTGAAAACGGTGAAATCGGCGGACACTTTCATTCGTTTATAGCCATAGACGGACTTGACGCTAAGAATATAGAATTTGGCAATTTTAATTTTGGCTCTTATAATCTGAACGAAGCTCATCTTATAGGCGCGCCTGAGTTCAAAGACGTCGTAAAGCGCTTGCATGGTTTTATCGGAGATAGTACTTTGCTTGTGCAAAGCGTGAGGTTCAACTGGAATAATCCTTTTCAGATTTTTAAGGGAAAAGCTAAAGAATTCGGGTATTTATTTAATAACTCGACTATAGACCTGTCAAACATATATACTGCGTTTAAACTGCAATTAGCATTGGATGAAAGATGCATAAGATTTGAAGATTTAGACGGAATACAATTAGCGCAGTTGCTTGTTGAAGATAACAAAGAGAACTGGACGGATATACTTGTCGACTATAACGTGATATTCAATCCGTACGGTGAGGACCGTGATAGAGATCGAAACGACCCTCTAAGCTGGGCACTTGCGTTCGCCAGATTTTTTGTAAATTTGGTATACGTCGACGCAGTGATGGACGAAAAAAAATTTCAAGATGATGAATCTATGGTCGCAGTAGAGGACGGATGGCTGCCTTTCTAATGAAATATTAAGGAAAGCGCAATAAATGATGACAGATACAGAAGGGTAATATGAAAGTTTTTGTTTCAGGCGATACGCACGGCATACGGGATGCGAACAAGCTGGCGCGAATCAAGAAAGAAGATATCAGCGAGGACGATTATATAATTATCTGCGGAGATTGCGGAGTGCTTTGGCATGAGGAGCTGATGAAGGAGCATATTGAGTTTTTCGAGGACTTAAAGGCTATGGTGCTATTTGTAGATGGCAATCACGAAAATTACGATATGCTGGACAATATGCCGGTAGTGGAAATTTTAGGTGGCAAGGCGCACAAAATCAGCGATAGAATATATCATCTTCTAAGAGGTGAAATTTTCACGATAGGCGGACGGACTTTTCTTGCGTTCGGCGGCGCGGATTCGCATGATAAGGTTTTCAGAATACCGCACAAAACGTGGTGGGCGGCGGAGCGGATAACTAAACAGAATACGTTCAATGCATTGAGCAATCTGCAAAAATACGGGAATAAAGTGGACTATGTTATCTCACATTTGCCGTCGTCGAAATTTAAACAAAAAATCATAGATGCGCTTGTACAATGCGGTGAAGAAATTCCGTATTATTTGCGGGATAAACTACTTAACAATACGCCGAGTGAATTGGAAATTGATAAACTTGAAAAGCAAGTCAAATACCGTGCGTGGTTTTCGGGGCATCTACATACCGATACGCATATAGGCAATAATTATTCGCTATACGACGATGTTTTGACGATAAAGTATTGATGACGCTGCGACAGATGCGTGCGCTTGACAATGCATAAGAATGGTTGATATCATATAAAAAAAGTATTTATTATAATAAGATACAATTTTTAAGCTTAAAAATAAACGGGAGATAAAATGGAAACCAATAAACTTGAACTGAAGGCGGTTGGTAGTTTAACAGGCGAGTATATTGTTGAAGATTATCAACGTGGATACCGTTGGGATGATGAAGTCAGATATTTGCTTGAGGATATATATTCGGCGATATCCAAAGAGCAAGAAGACAAAATATATTGTTTGCAGCCTATAGTCGTTAAAGCGATAGGAAATGGGAAATTTGAGTTAATTGACGGGCAACAGCGGTTGACAACGATATATTTGATTTACAAATATATTTTTGAAGCAACTAATGCGTTGCCGAAATTTACTATTGATTATGCTACCCGTACAGGTTCGAAGAAATTTTTAGAGACTATGGATTCTGAGCATAAGGACGATTATATAGATTTTCATTATATGTATAATGCATATGACACCATAGGTAAATGGTTTGATGAAAAAACGAAGGACAGTGACTCAGCTCGCAGAAAGCTTGCCGAAATTCTTAATCAGGCATTTCTAAATAAAGTTAAAATAATTTGGTACGAGGTAGACAGCAATGAAAAATCCGAAATACTGTTTGCCCGTCTTAATATAGGACGCATTCCGCTCACATGTGCGGAGCTTGTCAAAGCAATGTTTTTAAGCAGTGTGAGTGAGCAGGATAAACATGAATTGTCCCCAAAGTTGTCCGAAATAAAGCAAAATAAAATTGCGATGCAGTGGGACGCAATAGAGCGTGAATTGCGTGACAATTCGTTCTGGTACTTTTTGACCAATAAAAGTGATTGTGATGACACTACGCGTATAGCACTCGTGCTTGATTTAATGGCACATAAGGACAAAAAGGAAAAAGACAAATTGCATACTTTTTTGGAATTTGAGAAACGCAAAAAAAACGGTGAAAATCTTGAAAGTATTTGGCAAGATATAAACCAAACGTTTTTATTACTTAAAGGGTGGTATCGCGACAATGAGTTATATCACAGAATCGGATATTTAATTGCCGGTGCTCAAAAATCGCTTTTGGACATTTATAATATGATGTTTGATGAAAATAAAAACCAAAGAACCAAAACACAGTTTAGGGACGAACTTGACAAAAATATACGCGAAACTATTGAAACGGGAAATGACAGGAATTACGGAGATTTAGTATACACGCAAGACGGAGATTACAAGCTTATCAGTAAACTTCTATTATTGTTTAATGTTATGACTATGAATAAATTCGGTGACAGATTCCCGTTTGACAAGTTCAAAAGCGCCAAGTGGAGTTTGGAACATATCCACGCTCAACATTCAAAGGGCCTTACTAAAGTAAAGGAGCAGCAGGAATGGTTGAAGAATCATGCTCAAATTATTAAGAGGCTTGGTGATTGTGATGCGTTGGTTTGCGAAATGGAGAATGCGGCAAAAGACGATGGACTCACCGGAGCGAGGTTTGATGAAATGTACGCTAAAGCGGTAAAGAGGCTTTCGCCAGAGGGAGAAAGTGCAACAAAGCACAATATTTCCAATCTTGCACTTTTGGCTAAAAATAATAATGCGGCGCTCAATAATGCCACATTCGCCGTAAAACGTGCCAAAATCATCGAAATGGACAGCAAAGGCGAATATATTCCGGTTTGTACAAAAATGGTGTTTTTAAAGTATTATACTCTTAATGCCGAAAATATGTATTTCTGGAGCGAGGATGACAGAAACAATTATATCGAGAAAATCAACGATTTACTTTTTGATAGGTATTTAAGCGAGAGAATAGTGATTGATAAGGAGGACGAGGAATAATGGGGGCTAATCTTTATTCGTTTTCTGAAATTTTTAAATCGGGGAAAGTCACGAAAATCGTCATTCCAATAATCCAGCGAGACTATGCGCAGGGCCGTAAGGGTGCAATCGTTGCGAGAGTGCGTGAAAAATTTCTCGAAGCATTATATGATGCGGTTACTGTAGCACCGATAAAACTTGACTTTGTATATGGCACTATAGAGAACGGTGTATTTATTCCACTTGACGGACAGCAACGGCTTACAACGTTGTTTTTGTTACATTGGTATGCGGCAAAGAAAGAAGAGGTTGAGGCGGCAAGATATGAATACTTAAAAAATTTCGGATATAAAACGCGGGACAGCGCACAGCATTTTTGTTCTTCGTTGATTGGTTTTAACCCGAAATTTAATTCCGACAGAAAACTGTCTGAAGAGATAATCGATGCGGCATGGTTTCCGCTTGATTATCTAAACGATCCGACGGTGTCATCAATGCTTGTTATGCTTGATGCAATTTCTGAAAAGTTCAGGGCAGTAGACAGTTTGTTGGAGAAGCTTGAGGGCGGTGCGATTAAATTTTATTTCCGTTCGATAAAAGATATGGGACGTGCGGATGAAATATATATTAAAATGAATTCGCGAGGTAAGCCGCTTACGCTGTTTGAGCATTTCAAGGCAGAGCTACTTCGAGAGCTAAAACGCGTAGACGAAAAGATTGCCGATAGGATTGCAAAAGAAATTGATGGAGAGTGGACCGATCTTTTGTGGCAGTATCGCAAGTCAGACAGTCAAAATCATAGCAGTGAAGTAGACGACTTGTTTTTACGTTATTTCAGATTTGTTTGCGATATTATCTGCTATGGAAACGGTAACAGCGCCGATGAGAGTAGGACTGCCGTTGGTCGAGATAACGATGTGTTTAACCTTATAAAACTATATTTTTCAAAACACGATTTTGATGATGATTCGGATGAAAATAAAAAGCATAATGAAGAAGTGAAGAAAAACATTGAAGTTTTAGAGAAATATTTTAATATTTGGTGCGGATTCAATAAAAAAGAATTTTTTGGGAAATTCATATCCAAGGTCCACGAAAAGGACAAGATTGTTTACGAAGACACACTGGACTTATTTGGGGAATGTATTGCCGATGAACGCAGGCTTCCGTTGTCAAAATTTGCTCGTCTATTTGCGTTTACGGTGTATTTGTCGGAGAAGGACGCCATTAGCGAAAACGATTTTTGCCACAGGCTCAGAATAATTGATAATCTAATTAAAAATTCAGGAAATGAGGTTATAGACTCGCCAAACGGCAAAGGCGGTAACCGTATGCCTAAAATCTTGATGCTTATCAGAAAGATTATTGAGGGCACAGCTCTTACGGCTTGCGACAATGGGCATACGGGTTTCAATGCAACACAGTTTGATGAGGAAATTGAAAAGGAAGAATGGGTGAGTAACAATTCAGGTCGTGCCGAAGAGTTATTCGGGCTCGAGGACCATCCGATATTAAAAGGACAAATAGGTGTGGTAGGCTTGGATAAGCCTGAAAGATTCTCGCGATTTTCGTCATTATTTGAATGTGATCTTGACGCAATCAACTGTGCATTGTTGGCAATCGGCGATTTTTCGCAGTCATATGGAGGTCATGTTAGACTCGGAGGGCGTTCCAATACACCTTGGATAGCTTTGTTCCACGCTTCGAAATTCAGCGGGTTTGAAAAAACTCAAAGGGTTTTGCGTGAATTGTTGGATAAGCATCTGTTGTTTACAAATGATGTTTTACGTTATGAGGCGAATAATTATATAAAAAAGTGTGACGAGTTAAAGCTATTTGAATGGAGGTATTATTTCATAAAATACGATTGTTTCCGTCCGCAACAATACCGTGATTATAGTGGCAAGGATTACGGCGGATATTTTAGCAAGGGGAAGTATAAGTGGTTTGACGCGCGATATGACGTTGCCGTTGTGAAAGGCGATAAACTTTCAACCTCTTCATATAAGCCGTTTTTGGTTGCAATCGGAAATGGTGAGACGAATGCCGAAGATTTATATAATATTGTGTTTATATTGGACAAATATACGATTACATCGGACAGCTCGGGATATAAAATTAAAGCCAGTGACGGAAGCCTTATTGAGAACGTCGTTGTGCCGCAACATGATGGAGTCGATATCGTTGATAGAGTGCAACTTGTAAAAGATAGAATCAAAAATTTAAGAAATAGCAATTGATATTTCTTTATTAAGAGTTATTGTTGTGCCGAGATAAAAGCAAGTTCCATATCTGTACGATTTTATGGAAGCTACTAACCGCATGTACAGTGATAATTATACTGGTTTATTTGCATGATTTGCGAAAAAACGGACGTATTTCCAAAGAAAACGGTTGTTTTCTATTAACGGTTTAATGCGTTAGGATATGCTTTTCTATTCTTGCCTTTTCAAGTAATTTGGTATATAATTGTATTTGTATTATTTTACCATTATGGGAGAAGAAATGAATTTAAAGAAATTGGAAGCATACGGGTTTAAGTCGTTTGCC
>CAYVEU010000120.1:0-6976 GCA_964450015.1 uncultured Christensenella sp.
GGCGGAGAACGTAATAAAAGAATATTCGGGCGACAATAGCGTTTTGGGAATAGTCGTTACGCGCAAGGAGCTTGCTAATTTCGTTATGAACCGGATGTGGGAGTTTGTTTTACGCGATGAAACCGTGGCGAGAAACTTTATACATAATAAAAGAATAGCGTTGGGCACGTTGCATTCCAAGCGTACGGCGCAACAAAACGCAACGTTCAGTCATAGAGATAGGCGGCAAAAGCGTATTTTGAACGCGCTCAACCGTTATAACCCCGACGTGGTGGCGGTAACGACGCACACGGTTTTATTCGACGTTTTGGCGGCGGTGGAAAGATACGGGCGAGGGACGAAAGTTGTGGTTATCGGCGAGGAGTTCGTTTTGGACAGGCGTTTGATTCAGCGCAACGTCGATTACTATTTCGTAGACAATTACGATATGCGCAATCTTTTAGCCGAGGGCGGTATACCCGACGAAAAAATAGAGATCGCGAGTTTACCTATCGGGAACGAATATTTCGAGAAAAACGATAGAGAGGAAGCCGTTAAGAAATTTGCGTTGGATACCGAGAAGCCTACTATTTTAATAAGTGCGTCCACTTACGGCGACAGCCGTTTCAAAAAGGTACTGGAAGCGATAAAAAAAGAGCAGTTCGACGCTAATATCGTTGTTGCGTGCGGAAAAGACAGGGCGTTATTGAACGTAGCGCGCGAGTACGGCTTTTCCGCGTATAATGAGGGCATCGATATGAATGCGGCGTTGAACGCTTGCGACATTTTGGTATCCCGTCCGACGACAATGCTCATGGGAGAGGCTATCGTCAAGCAAAAACCCATTTTGGCGATGTTCCCCAACGGTATGACGGAAGCGGCTAATTTAAATTATTTGTCAATAGATGCTGTGACGAAAATAGAAGATATAGAGAAGCTCATAGAAAAGCTACGCGACTTTGTAAACTCTTTTTATGCAAAATTCGAAGCCGTATCCGACGGACAGTCCGATAGTGCCGAAGTCGAAGAAACCGAATCCGCGACGGTGGCGGACAATAAGAAAATCGCGCCTATCGAACAAATGAGCGCCAGACGGATAGCTACGAAGCTACTTGAATTAGCCGATGAGAAAGACAGTTGAGCAATCGGTGTAAATTTGCAATTAAATTCTCAATTGTATGTAAGAATAATTCGAAACATTTGCCGTAATCGGCTGAGAACAATATTTAAGGAACGCTGTGATGAAAATTATCGATACAAACGAATGGAAAAGGAAAAATCTTTATGATAATTTTATAGGATATACCAATCCGATTTTTTCTTTGGGAACTGAGTTGGACGTTACGGAATTAGTAAAATACTGTAAGAATAGAGGATATTCTTTTTTTGTATCTTTTATGTTTTTGATGATGAAAAGTATAAACGAGGTAGAGGAGTTTCGGTTGAGAATAGTCGATGATCAAGTCGTGCTTTACGAGAAAGTACTTCCCAATTATATCGTGATGACCAACGATAACGTAGTAGTGACAAGTAGAAGCGAAATGTACGATGATTTTGACAGCTTTTACGCCAAAGTGCGAGAAGATATAGAAAAATCAAAAATGAGTTACGAAAGAACTGCTTTCAATTTCAGCAACGCAAACGATTGCGTGTATATATCGTGCCTTCCGTGGCGTGCTTTTTCGTCCGTGACCAACGCGTATAATTTAGCGGACAAAAATCAAACGAGTATTCCGCGCATCACGTGGTTTAAATACGAAGAAGACGGCAATGGACGGGATAAAATGGGTTTTGACGTTGCCGCGCATCATGCTCTTATAGACGGTAAGCCGGTATGCGACATGATGAATTTATTGCAAGAGAAACTATACGACGTAAGTCGAAATTTACGATAAAGGAAGGGAGAGAAGAACGATGAAAGATAAAGTTTTTATAGCATGGAGCGGCTCGAATAAAGTTGCAATGAAAATAAAAGATATCTTCGAATCT
Source organism: uncultured Christensenella sp. (assembly GCA_964450015.1). Classification (GTDB taxonomy): domain Bacteria; phylum Bacillota; class Clostridia; order Christensenellales; family DTU072; genus CAG-1782. The sequence goes on from CAYVEU010000120.1 coordinate 1,969, forward strand.
AAACATAGGTACATTTGTTATATCGGCGGGAACGCGGACAACGAGTCCAGATTTGCGTCCATCGGCGATACCGTTATTCAGCAAATGAAGAGTTGCAATCAAGCGATAATAATTTTTCAAAACAGGAACGACGGTCAAGTCAGCAACAATTTGTTTTTCGAATTGGGTTACGTATTTGCAACTTACGGACCCAAAAAGGTTCACTGTGTGAAAAGAGCGCACGAAGAAGTCGTTCTTCCGTCCGACTTTGACAATTCGTTCGTGGAGTCGATAGAATGTGACGGAGGCGAGGACGGCGATTTAAAGTTCGCCCAAGGAGTAGTTAAGTATTTTATCGGTAGGCAGCGAATGTCTATCAACGAAAACAAAATGTTTTTAATCAACAATAGATACCTCATTCACGATAAAATAGTGTCGCACTATTCGGAGTCCGGTTCTAAGTGTTCGGATTACGAGCTAGCGCAGTATATATTGTTTTATATACAAGGCGCGCATATGTTCGGGGACGAAAAAAAAGTGCAAAAAGAATTGGAAGATTTCAAAAAACAACATAATTTTGAATTTTCGGCAGAATTGTCTTTGGCTGTCAATTTGGGGTTGTCATTTTTTAATATGATTACCAATATAAAATCCGACGCAATGACGGCTCAGGATTATATAGACGTGAGTATCTTTTGGGAGATAAGCAAAGAGTACGCGCACTATAAAGAAACGATTAAAGACGATGATTTGGGAATTTTCGACGAATGGTACAATTTGTTTATTTCCGAACATATGGCATTCGCGTATATGTTATTTGCCAATAATCCGGAAAATGACGAAAAAATGAAAATAAGTTTATACAAAAAAGCCAATGACGTGGCGCGGGCCGCATTAGGAGACATGGAGATACTCGAAGAGCGTGCTCCATGCAAAGAAAACAATGATGAAATAGGGCTTTTAGCGCTATTTAAAGCCTACCTTTATAGGAATATTTTCATTGGCAAAGAGTATTTGCACGAAGCAGACGCGATTGACTGGTTAAAAAAGACGTTGAAAGTTAGAGCTGCGTTGAAGAATACTTTTGCAAGAGGTACAATCGACACGTTACTGTATAACAATTTGTGTATGGAGTATTATTTGTCGTTATCGTGTTGTTTGAATTATGCCGGCGAAATGGGGTGGGAAGATTTCGAAGTCGAAATGTATAAGCGTGAAATTAAAGACTATCTCTCATCGGTTCAACATAAGGACCGTAAAAATATTTACGTAGAACAAATAGAGCGTTCGTTGACCCAAGTCGATTAACTAAACTTTTTCAAAGTAAAAATCCCTGCGCCTTACGTAAGGCTCAGGGATTTTTAGATTTTATAAGTTATTATTTTTCGTCAAGCATTCGACCTGATTCGAAATAGTAACTCATCTTGTTGGGTCTTGCCGGCATAAGTCTCGCAACCAAGCTGTATAAAACTATCGCAAGCCCGCCGGCTACGATACTCCAAGAATACGCTTCGTCGAGATAGATATTTCCGCCGATTTGTGTAAGAAGTGTCGCCGTCATTATACTGAGGACGCTTGCAATAAAGCCGTATTTTGCGTTACGGGTAAACAAAAAGGCGAGCAATCCGATAATCAGCGCATAATAAACGTTGACTTTGCTCCAAAGGGCGCTTCCAAAGTACGCGCTTAAACGCGTCGCGCCGTATAGAAGTCCCGCAAGAACTATTGTTATTAAAAGACAAGTAAGTCTGTTAGACATTTTGCCCTTGAAAAGCCAAAGCGCGAACGTCATAACGAAAAGAAGCGCGCTTCCCAAGCTAAAATAAAAATAGCCTACGTTCATAACCGGTAGGAAGTTGAGCCCGACTATCGCCGCAAAGATCAACACGAGCGCGAGTACGGGTATATCGAAATCCCTTACCGCGTTACTGCCTATTCCTATGAGAGCCATAACTCCCAAAACAACTAAAATAATAGAACCTATCATAATTTTTCTCCTCAGTGGTAGAATGTGATTAATATTTAAATTTATGCAAGGAAAAAATTACGTGCTTGGCAACCGTAACCAAAGAGAGCTTAGAAATTTTATTGCGGTTACGCGAAAAAAGAGGAAATTGTATTGCAATAAATTGTGTATTATGGTATACTGTATCTAACAAAATTCGGTTCATGGCCGATAAACAAGAATTTTTTATAAGGAGTAAATAGAGATATGACAAACAATCAGCACGTTTTGGATTTCGTAGATAAGTATACGAAACTCTTTCAACCCGACAACGTAGTATGGATTGACGCGAGCAAGCAGCAGTATAAGGAATTAGTCAGCGAAGCTATAGCTACGGGCGAAATAATCAAGCTCAACAATAAGACTCTACCCGGTTGCTTGTATCACCGTACAAGACCCGACGACGTTGCGCGTGTAGAAAACCGCACGTTTATTTGTTCGAGAGAGAAAGAGAATGCAGGTCCTACCAACAACTGGATGGAGCCGAAAGAAGCGTATGCTATGCTCGATAAAATAGCCGAGGGCGCAATGAAGGGTAGAACGATGTACGTTATCCCGTTTTCCATGGGTAAAATCGGTTCTCCGTTCGCAAAATACGGCATCGAACTTACCGACAGCATTTACGTCGTACTTAATATGATGATAATGACCAGAGTTTCTCCGAAAGTATTCGATAAACTCGGCGACAGCAACGATTTCGTAAGAGGTATTCACAGCAAGGTTACTTTGGATAGTGAAAACAAGTATATTTGCCAATTTCCCGAGGACAATACCATTTATTCTCTTAATAGCGGTTACGGCGGCAACGTCCTTCTCGGAAAGAAGTGCTTCGCGCTCCGTATAGCTTCCTACCAAGGCTGGAAAGAGGGCTGGATGGCAGAGCACATGCTTATCCTCGGTATCGAGAAGCCCAACGGCGAAGTAAAATACGTCACCGCGGCGTTCCCCAGCGCTTGTGGCAAGACCAATTTGGCAATGCTTATCCCGCCTAAATATTATTCCGAGCAAGGATATAAAGTTTGGACGGTCGGCGACGACATTGCTTGGATAAGAAAGGGCAGAAACAGCATGCTGTATGCAATCAACCCCGAAAACGGTTTCTTCGGCGTTGCGCCCGGAACCAACGTAAAGAGCAACTACAACGCTCTTATGAGTACCAAGAAGAACACGATATTCACCAATGTTGCGCTTGATCTTAAAACCAAGACCGTTTGGTGGGAAGGCATCAAAGAACCCGCTCCCGAAAAGGGACAGGATTGGAAAGGCAATCCGTGGTACGAGGGCAAGACTGATGAGAACGGTGCAGTTATCAAAGGCGCGCATCCCAATTCGAGATTTACCGCTCCTGCGAAGAACTGCCCGTGTTTGAGCAAAGAATTCGAGAACGCTAAGGGCGTACCCATAAGCGCAATCGTATTCGGCGGACGCCGTGCAAAGGCAGCGCCGCTCGTTTACGAAGCAAGGGATTGGGAACACGGCGTATTCGTGGGCGCTATAATGGCAAGCGAAACGACTGCCGCTGCGGCAGGTAAAGTAGGCGTAGTCCGTCACGACCCGATGGCAATGCTTCCGTTCTGCGGCTATCATATGGGCGACTACTTCCAACACTGGCTCGATATGGGCAAGAAAGTTAAGAATAAGCCGAGAATATTCAACGTCAACTGGTTCCGTACAGACGAAAATGGCAACTTCATTTGGCCAGGTTTCGGCGACAATATGAGAGTCTTGGATTGGATCATCCGTCGTTGCGAAGGTACCGTTGACGCGGTTGAAACGCCTATCGGTTTCTTGCCGAAGCCCGAAGACATTTGCTTAGAGGGTCTGGACAACTTCACCATAGAAGACTTGAAAGGTATCTTAGACGTAGACGTCGCTACTTGGACGGCTGAGGCGAAAGATATTGAAGAGTACTTCAAGAAGTTCGGAGAAAAACTTCCCGATAAGCTCGTTAAGCAGCTTCGTATCTTGAAGAAGAACCTCAAAGCGGCTAAATAGTAAAATAAATTCTATGGATTTGTAGCGAAGCGGACCGCCTAAGGGCGGTCCGTTATTTTATTAATATGTTGGTTGTCGAATTTTTCAAGTTGCTTTTGCGGAACGATTTCGTTTTTACACCTACCGCAATCCGAACAACCGTTACAAATCAGCCGATTGCCGCAATATAAACAATTTGTGCGATAATGCGGAACGTATAGTTCGTCCTTTGGAATAGGCATACCAAAGCGGTCGGTTAAGATAAATTCAATTAGTTTACCGCGATACTGCAAGCCTTCTGAAAAAGCGACGTTGGTTTGGCGGATTTTGCTTTTTATGAAATTCGTCTTTCCGTCTTTTACGTAGTAGTTTCCCGTTTCTATAAAGGCGAACGTAACGTCGCTAGATACGCACTCGTCGTGCAATTTTTTTACCCATTCATAGTGACAGGGGCGAGAGCCGTCGTAGTTTTCACCGCCGCAAATTACTTGTTCGATTTGACCTTCGCGCAAATATTTTTCAATGGTTATTTCGCCGATTAGCGGCGCCGTCATGATTCCTTTATGCTTGAACGGCAAAGAGTGAAGCAAGGGGATACGCTCGTCGGCGCGGCGTTGGTTTTCGCAGGTTACGTTAAAGAAAACGTTTTCCAAGCCGTCTCCCCAATTTTTAGGTAAACACTTTTCAACACGCTCGGGGCGTTTGGTGAGCAGGAAAAATTTGACGTCGGGTCTTTCGTAAATGATATTCCAAACCTCGTTGCGCCATTTATCTGCGCCATCGACAAAGAAGTCGGACGTCATACAAACTCTGATAAGTTCGCCGCTTTTTATCTTGTAACTGCCGTCGCGGTTTTTAGTAAGCGGATAGTAAAAGCCGCTAGTTTTAGTGACTAATGAGCTGTCGCCGTTCCCGTGCGTTTTGTCAAGATAGTACATATAACAATTTTGACAGCCCTCGCTGCATTTTTGACAACCGTGCCACGGATTCCATATATCGTGCATATTTTACCTCGACAGTTGCGTTAAAACCGTGCCTATATCCTCGTTG
>CAYVEU010000121.1:0-6962 GCA_964450015.1 uncultured Christensenella sp.
CTTTTTGTACTCCTGTGCCTCTCCTCTTCCCCCTTCCGCGAGTGCGCGGTGGGGGCCCCCTTTATTCCTTATAAAGAAAAGAAACGCGGACTGCGTTTCTTCATTATGAGTCGAACTTGCACGGAAATAAATTTTATCCGTACAAAGCGTCAGCGACTTCGGTAAAATTCCGTGCAACGCTTGGTTCGGCGTAGCTATTTAGTCGCGATAAAGTCCGTGCTTATCCGCACCTAGGGAGTGAAGAAGTGCGGAATTTTTTTTGAAAGCAAACCGTCACTGTACTGTCGTACAGTAGGTGCAGCTTTTAAAAAAGCGGCAAAACTATCTTTATTATCCGACAGTTTTACCGCTTAAACTTTATATTTGAAAATTACTTTTTTCCGTTTTACCGCGTAAAGTCCGTGCTTATCCGCACCCTAGTCGCGATATAAACCTTCGACGGTATCAATGGGCAGCGAGAACGACACCGCCTTAGACTTGCCTTCGGTATTGGTCGCGGAAATCGCTTTCATTATCGTAGCGCGCTGGTCGTTGGGCGTTACTATGAAAAGAAGCTCTTTTTCTTCCGAGATATTAACGCCGAAGAACTTTTTGACTTCCTCGGGAGCGGTTCCCTTAGCCTTTAATCTTGTACCGCCGCGTGCGCCCGCTTCGCGTGCCGCCGCCATTACTTCTTCTATCCTGTCGCTGTCCGCAATCGCTATTATAAGTTCGAACAGTTTTTCTTGAACTTTATTTTCTTCGTTATCCGCCATATCTCCCTCCTTGTTTTCCGCGCTATCCGCGTTTTCCTTGAAATCGGGCACAAGCTGTGCAACGCCCAGTCTTGTTATACTTTTAAGCGACAGCGTAAGCGAAATTCCGTTTCCGGGTATGTCTATACGCATCACTCTTTTTAGTTCCTTAAAAACACGCTTTTTTTCGTCCTCGGTAACTACCGAAAAAAGCACTTCTTTTTGCGTGGATTCGAGCCCCCACATATCGAGAATTTCCCTTGCTACGGTACCTTCTCCCAGCGCGGCGAAAATCGCCGAAGTGCCGTTAGCGTTGAAGAACGAAACGAACTCCTCGCCGAAAGCCCTATTCACTATCGTTATCATTAGATAGAGTTTATTCACTGTTCGCCCCCCTTAGTCAAGTTCTATAATGTAATCTTCAAAAGTATCGGCAACCGCAGTATTGAGTTCCACAACGTCTTCCGTAACAGGTACGGGTGCGACTGCGCGTTTTTCCGAAGACTTGATCTTGTAGACTACGCCGAGTATCTGTATCGTAACGAGCGGTGTAACCGCAACCATTGCAACAACGCCGAACGCGTCGGTATACACGTTGCCGCCCAACGCAAGGCATGCGCCCGTAGCAAACGGCAAAAGGAACGTAGCCGTCATAGGACCGGACGCAACGCCGCCCGAGTCGAACGCTATCGCCGTGAATATCTTGGGCACGAAGTACGCAAGTATAATCGAGATAGCGTACAGCGGTACCAAAAACCACAATATGGAAATACCCGTCAAAACTCTTATCATTGCGAGCGCAAGCGACACCGCAACGCCGATAGACAGCGAGAACTGCATTGCCTTTGCGGGTATCTTTCCGAGAGTTATTTCCTCGACCTGTTTATTGAGAACGTGCACCGCAGGCTCCGCCGCGACTATAAAGTAGCCGATTATCATAGCTATCGGAACGAGCAGCCAGCTGGCTTTCAGCGAAGCGATTTCCCCGCCCAATTTGCTTGCAAGCGGCATAAAGCCGACGTTTGCACCCGTTAAGAATAGCGTCAATCCTATCAGCGTATATACTAAACCGATTACTATTCTGAACAGCTCGCGTCTGGTGAGCTTTCTCGTGATAACTTGGAAGCCGACCAAAAATACGAGTATAGGCGCCAAGGAAATGCACATCTCTTTCAAATAGTCGGGAAGTCCTTTTAGAAACAGCACGAACAACTCGCGCGTATCTTGCGGATTTGGTATAGGCGATGCAACGTATTCGAAATTATCGGGTTTGAATATAAGTCCCAAAATAAGCACCGCGATAATAGGTCCGACCGAACAGAGCGAAACCAAGCCGAAAGAGTCGTCGTCCGCGTTGCTGTCCATTCTAAGGCTCGACACACCTACGCCGAACGCCAAAATAAACGGAACGGTCATAGGTCCGGTCGTAACGCCGCCCGAGTCGAACGCTATCGCCCAAAATTCCGGCGAAACGAAAATCGCCAATACGAAAACTATAACGTAAAGCGCGGTAAGTAAAATTCTCAGCGAGATACCTAAGATTGTACGCAGCAAAGCGATAACCAAGAAGATACCCACGCCGAGCGCAACCGCGCCTATAAGAACTATATAAGGAACTGACGTAACTTGATTGGCAAGCACCTGCAAGTCGGGCTCCGCGACGGTTACGGCAATACCTATAATAAAGCCGATAAACGCAATGAGCCAGACCTTTTTCGATTTCGTAAGCTCTTTACCTACGCTCTGCCCTAACGGGGTCAACGCCGTTTCCGCGCCCATATTAAAGAGCCCCATGCCGATAATGATTATCGCCGCGCCGAAAATAAACGACATCATAAGGTTGTTGTCGAGCGGTACGAAAATAAAGCACAAAATAAGCACGATGCCGACTATCGGAAGAACCGCCTTTACGCTTTCCTTTACGACGTTCTTAAATACCGAGTTCTTGTCACGTTGTTTAGTGAGTTTCTGACGGAAACTGCCTTTCGCGCTCTTGTCTCGCTTTTTCAAAAACGAAAAAGGATGCAAACTTCTTTTCTTTTTTTCAGTTTCCATACGCCCTCCTTCGTCTAGCTGTAAATTCTTTAATATTGTATCACTTTTTTTTCTCATAATCAAACAAATATATGCTTGATTTATGATTAATATTTCCTTTTTTTATGATACAATGATAATATGCAACCGAAAAAAATGATTCAAAACGCAAGTTTCCCGCAAAAAGGCTGGGGAAGACTGAAAATAGCCTCCATGAACAAGCGGCACACCGCTTTGTCGCTGTGGGGACTTTCTCACCTTGACGGCGAATATACCGACGCGGCGGATATAGGCTGCGGCGGCGGAGTCAACGTAAAACGCCTGTCGGGTATTTGCACCGGCAAGGTCTACGGCGTAGACCCAAGTCCTTTATCCGTAAAGCAAAGCAAAAAAAAGTGCGCCCGCCTGCTTCGCGCAAATCGCGCCGAAATAATATACGGAAGCGCGGACAGTTTGCCCTTTGCCGACAATTCGCTGAGCTTAATTACCGCTTTCGAAACCGTTTATTTTTGGAGCGATATAAAAGCTGATTTTACCGAGGTCTTCCGCGTTCTCGGCGCAGGCGGAACTTTCCTTATCACCAACGAACTGACCGCAACAGAAGCCGCCCCCGACAAGTACGGTTGGATAGACGATATTATGAAAATCAATATCTTTACCGCCGAAGAACTCGTCGGCGCGTTGAAGTATGCGGGCTTTAAAGACGTGCGCCCCTTTCGTCAAAACGACTGGACGGCAATAGTCGCCGTAAAATAACATTGCGGTTTTAGCTAATCAAATATAATTATTAAGGAACCTAAACTATGTATACCGTGCATTTAAAGAAAGGTGAAGAAAAACGCTTGTTAAACTTCCACCCGTGGGTGTATGCCAACGAAGTTGCCAAAATAGAAGGTAAAGACGCGCAAGGCAGTATCGCAAAAGTCGTAGCCTCGGACGGACGGTTTATAGGCTACGGGTATATAAACCACAAATCGAAAATCCTCGTGCGCATTTTATCATACGACGATACTCCGATAGACGAAACGTTCTTTTATAACAGAATAGCAAACGCAAAAAAACTGCGGGAAGAACTTGGGTATTCCGACAACTACCGCGCGGTATTCGGGGAAAGCGATATGCTGCCCGGGCTTATCGTTGACAAGTACGGCGATCATCTGAGCGTTCAATTCCTGACTCTCGGCATGGACGTAAGAAAGGATATGATAGTTAAAATCCTCGTCGAAATTTTTAAGCCCGTATGTATATACGAAAGAAGCGACGTTTCCGTACGCATAAAGGAAGGACTGGAAGAAGCGAAAGGCGTATTGTACGGCAAACTCAATCCCGACCTAATCATAGAAGAAAACGGCGTCAAACTGCATATCGACGTCGCCAACGGGCAAAAAACGGGCTATTTTCTCGACCAAAAGGAAAACCGCGCCAATCTTCGGCATTTCGTCAAAGGCAAGACCGTTTTGGACTGTTTTTGCAATCAGGGCGGATTTTCTCTGTGCGCGGCGAAATTCGGCGCAAAAGAAATACTCGCCGCCGATATAAGCCCTCTTGCAATAGACGCCGTAAAGGCGAACGCCGAACTCAACGGATTTGACAATATCACGACCGTGGAGGCGGACGTATTCGAACTGCTTCGCGCGTTGCGCAAAGAAAAGAGGACTTTCGACGTTATAATTTGCGACCCGCCGGCGTTTGCAAAGACCGCCGACGCGGTAAAATCGGGATACAAGGGGTATTTGGACGTCAACTGCCTCGCTTTGAAACTGCTAAACCCCGGCGGCTACCTCGTAACGTGCAGCTGTTCCCAGCATATGACGCCGACGCTCTTTAACAGAATGCTTACGGAAGCCTCGGCTTACACCAAAATTCCCGTGCGGATAATCGAAAGCCGCTTCCAATCCCGCGACCACGCGCCTCTTATCGGCGCCGACGAAGGCGTTTATTTGAAGTCGGTTTTTCTATATAGGCAACCGAAGTAACGTTGTCTCGCCCGAAAAATAAACGCAAACAGGTCATTCTTTGTCGCGCTTATTGACAATCGGCACAAAATGGTGTATTATCCCTAAGTATATATAATATGTAAATAAAAGGAGATTAGTTCGCATGGTATACAAAACTCGCGGAACTTGTTCGAGAGCGATAGAAATCGAAGTAAACGACGGAATAGTCGAAAACGTGCAATTTGTCGGCGGTTGCAGCGGCAATACGCAGGGCATCGCGCAATTGGTCAAGGGAATGAAAGTCGAAGACGTCATAAAAAAACTGGAAGGCGTCCGTTGCGGAATGCGCCCCACCTCCTGCCCAGACCAACTCGCGCAGGCGCTTAAAGAATACGGAGGAAACTAAGTGCGCATACTCAACGTTGGTACTAAATTTTTCAACGCCTATCTGTTGGCGCTGCCCGACGGGTACTGTCTTATCGACTGCGGTGCGAAAAAAGATTACAGGCATTTCCGCGACAATCTTTTGGAACTTAGGATAAGGCTCGACGAAATTAAATACGTCATAATAACTCACGCGCACGCCGACCACGTCGGATTTTTGAAACAGCTCATCGACGACGCGTCGCCGACGGTCATCTTCAACCCTAAACAAGCTATGCGCCTCGAAGCAGGCAAAAACAATATGAACGTATTCGTATCCACGTTTTTCGGGTTGCTCGGAAGTCGCTATACCACCACGTTCGTCGACAAATATCAGTGCTTCCCCTCGGTCAAGACGGATACTTTCGTACCGTACACCGCGCACCCCCTCGCCGAATACGGCTTTTCGTTTATACCGCTGTCCGGACATACCGACGCGGATTTGGCAATAAAAGTAGGCAGCGATTTGTTTTGCGGAGATATTTGCATGAACGTATTCCCCGCGACGAAACACTGTCCCGTGTGGTTGGAAAACAAATTCGAACTCATGAAGAGTTGGGAAACCATATTGTCCGATCACGAAATCGCCACAATCTATCCCGCTCACGGTAAAGCGTTCGACCTCAAAGAGCTTTCAAAGGATTTGGCGTATTGGCGCGACAAAGGCGTTTTTAAGCTGTTTAAAACTAAAAAAAATATTTATTAGGATATAAAAATGGAAATTTTTCTTGCGGTTTTACTTTTCGTAGTCGGACTTTTGATGGTAGTAAAAGGCGGCGACTGGTTTGTTGACGGCGCTATTTGGGTCGCCAAAAAGACTCACATTCCCAGCCTGATAATCGGCGCGACGGTAGTCAGTATCGGCACTACGATCCCCGAAATTTGCGTATCCACTATCTCGGTCATAAAAGGACTCTCCAACCCTTCCCTGCAAGCTTCGCTTAACGAAATGGCGGTAGGCAACGCCGTCGGAAGTATGATGTGCAACATAGCGCTCATTCTCGCGCTCGTCATTTGTATCCGCCCCCCGTTTGCCGAAAAAAACGGCTTCCGTTCGAAAGCTATTTACTTGACGGGCGTAACCGTTTTACTGGTCATTTTCACGTTGACTGGCAATTCGATAAACTTGGTAGAAGGTATTCTTTTACTCGTGCTCTTCGTCGGCTTTATAGCGCTCAACGTCTTCGAAGCCGTAAAAACTCTGAAAAAAGGTACGTCGGCGGATATCGATGAAGACGACGAAGACGAGAAACCGCAAAAGCCGTATATAATGATATTAAAGCTAATCGTCGGCGCGGCGGCAATCGGATTCGGCGCGAATTTCCTAGTAGACAAAGGTCAATTCCTTGCCGAGAAAATGGGGATACCTACGCAAATCGTTGCCATAACGTTCGTCGCAATCGGCACCAGCTTGCCCGAATTGGTTACTTCTATAACCGCCCTCCGCAAAAAGGACGCAAACATCGGAATAGGCAACATAATCGGCGCGAACATAATAAACTCTACCCTGCTACTCGGCTTGGCTTCGGTTATCGGCGGTCACAACGGACTGCCCATAGACTACGTAACGCGCACCGTCGCGATATTCGTACTTTTGGCGATAACGCTCGTCCTTGTCATTCCGCCGTTCATAAAACAAAAAACTTACCGTTGGCAAGGCATAGTTATGCTGGGACTTTACTTTGGATTTATGGCGTATAATATTGCATACGTAGTATAATATCCGACCAGTCGTAATGCGGGATTTTACTCGCGGTCGGGAAAACCCGACACACGGATAAAATCTATTTCCGCATTAGTCGGACTCATAAGGAAGAAACGCAGTCCGCGTTTC
>CAYVEU010000122.1:0-6934 GCA_964450015.1 uncultured Christensenella sp.
TAACCTATCTTCTCCGATACTCGTAAGGATCGTTACCGCTATTAAAATAGGTCTGGTTCCGTCCTCTCTCATCAAGCCTTCCAACGCGTATTTCATCATTTCAGAACCGCCAGCCGCATGCAAATTGCACATATCGACGTCGAGATTCTTCAATACGCTCATTGCTTTTTTTACCGTATTGGGTATATCGTGTAACTTTAAATCTAAAAAAATCTTGTGTCCGCGCGCCTTAATTTCTTTGATTATAGACGGTCCTGCCGCATAGAAAAGTTCCATGCCTATTTTTACAAACGGTTTCTTTCCTTGAAATTTATCCAAAAAATTCAATGCTTGTTCGCCGTTGGCAAAGTCCAAAGCTACTATTACGTCTTTGCTCATTAGTGTCCTCCTCCGATAATTTCTTTGAGTGATGTTATTCCGTACCGTTCCATAACCGACGGCAAGTTTTCTATTATTTCCTTACAAACGTAAGGATTTTTTAAGTTAGCCGTTCCGACCTGCACCGCAGTAGCCCCGGCAAGCATCATTTCGATAACGTCTTCTGCCGTTGACACGCCGCCAATTCCTACCACGGGGATTTTTACAGTTTCGTATACTTGATAAACCATTCGCAACGCAACCGGAAAAACCGCAGGACCCGAAAATCCACCGGCTTTATTGAATATAACGGGTCTTTTAGTCTTCAAGTCTATTCTCATTCCCAAAAGAGTATTTATTAAACTTATAGCGTCCGCTCCGCCGTCCTCGCAAGCTTTTGCTATCGCGCATATGTCGGTAACGTTAGGGCTGAGTTTCATCATGACAGGCTTATCGACAACCGACTTTACTGCTTCGGTTATTTTTCTTGCTACCGTACAGTCCGTCCCGAAACTCATTCCGCCGTCGTGCACGTTTGGGCAACTTATATTAATTTCAACTATCCCTACCGACTCGTCTTCGGCAATTCTTTTTGCTGTTTCTCTGTATTCGTCTACCGAAAAACCGCACACGTTGGCAACGACTTTCTTTTTAAAAAATTGCCTTAATTCCGGCAATTCTTTTGACAATACCGCCTCTACCCCCGGATTTTGCAAACCGACGGAATTTATCATTCCCTCCGTGCAATCCGCTATTCTAGGAGTAGAATTTCCGAATCTCGGCGAAAGCGTCGTTCCCTTAAATGAAAACGAACCTAAAATATTTATGTCGTAAAATTTATTGAATTCTTTACCGTAGCCGAAAGTTCCGCTCGCGGGGATAATGGGATTGTCCAATTCAAGTCCCAAAAGATTGACAGATAAATCTACCATATAATCTCCTCCTTGCCAAACACTGGACCTTCCACGCACACTCTTTTGCTACCTGTTTTAGTTTGCATGGAACACCCCATACACGCGCCGAAGCCACAACCCATACGGCTTTCGAAGCTCAATTCCGCGTCGCAATTTGAATTTAACGCCACTGCTTTCAGCATGGGAATAGGTCCGCAAGCGTAGATAAAACTTCCGCCGATATCGGCATTTGTCACAAAGCCTTTTATTCCTACGCTTCCGTCAACGGTTGTTACGGTTACGTTGTCCTTTCCCAAAAGCTTTACGAAATCGTCGTATAAAATTATCTCCTTAGCGGAATTAAACCCTAAAACTGCGCGAGCCGTTTTGCCTTTTGCTTTCAATACCTTAGCAAGCCCCAATAGCGGCGGCGTGCCTACACCGCCTCCGATAAGCAGCGGTTTGTCACCGGCTTTTTCAACGTCAAAACCGTTTCCGAGCGGCAAAAGCAAATCAAACTTATCACCAGCCCGATACTCGCTCATTATTGCCGTGCCTTTACCTACCACTTTATAGACCAACCGCAAACAATCCTTTTCCCATTCGCTAATAGATATAGGACGGCGTAAAAATACGCCCTTGACGTCGAGATTGACGAACTGTCCGGCTCGGACTATTTCCGATGTGTCACCCGCCAATTTCAAGTCGAAGGTATCGTAATTCAATCTATCGTTATTTATTACGGTAAATCTTGAATTTTTCATTTTGGGCACCTCAACTGTCTATTGTGGAGATACCAATCGTTATCTCCTCTAAAACGTCCAATAAAACGCGGACGGTGTCCAAGGCGGTAAACATAGTAACGTTATTTTCAACTGCGCAACGCCTTATATGATAACCGTCGGATTGTTGGTGAAGCGAACCGTCAATCGCCCTTGTATTAATAATATAATTGACGTAACCGCGCCTTATCGAATCCAATATTTCTTCGCTACCTTCGCTTATCTTCTTTTTTACGCGCGTTCTTATTCCGTGCTCGCGCAAAAACTTCGCAGTGCCTTCGGTTGCTTCGATATTAAATCCGAGATTATAAAAACGTTTGATTAGCGGCAATGCTTCCTCTTTATCTCCGTTTGCAATCGTAACGAATATCGTTCCGTAATTAGCTACGTTCATCCCTGACGATTGCAGCGCCTTATAAAGCGCACGAGTCAGTTTTCCGTCGTATCCTATCGCTTCGCCCGTAGACTTCATCTCGGGCGACAAATACGCGTCGAGCCCCGAAAGTTTAGAGAATGAAAACGCGGGAGCTTTAACGTACCATTTATCCTTTTCGGACGGATAGATTTCCGTAATGCCCTGTTCTTTCAGTCCCTTGCCGAGCATAACCAAAGTCGCTATATCGCCCAGCGAATATCCGGTTGCCTTGCTTAAAAACGGCACCGTGCGCGACGAACGCGGGTTTACCTCTATAACGTACACGTTTTCTTGCTTGTCAACTATAAACTGAATATTGTATAGCCCGATAATGCCTATCCCCAGCCCCAACTGTCTGGTGTATTCCAAAATCGTTTCTTTTGCCTTCTTGCTCACGCTGAACGTCGGATACACGCTTATGCTGTCGCCGGAATGAACGCCGGTTCTTTCGACGTGTTCCATTATTCCGGGGACGAACACGTCCGTTCCGTCGCAAACCGCGTCAACTTCAAGCTCCTTCCCCGATATATATTTGTCAACCAAAACCGGCTGTTCCTTGTTTACTAAAACCGCCGATTGCAAATATACTTTCAACGCTTCCGCGCTTGCCACAATTTGCATAGCTCGTCCGCCCAAAACGTAACTCGGCCTTACCAAAACGGGATATCCTATACGCGCCGCTACTTTTAATCCGTCTTCCAAATTGGTTACGGCCTCTCCCGTCGGTTGCGGAATCCCCAAACTTTCCATTACCTTTTCGAAACTGTCGCGGTTCTCCGCTCTGTCTATCGCCTCGACGCCGGTGCCTATTATTTTAACTCCGTAATCGGCTAACGGTTTAGCAAGATTGATTGCCGTTTGCCCGCCCAAAGACACGATTACACCGTCTGGGTTTTCCAAATCGATAACGTTCATCACGTCCTCGACCGTAAGCGGCTCGAAATACAGCTTATCACCCGTCGTATAGTCAGTGGATACCGTTTCGGGATTGTTATTTATTATAATAGACTCATATCCGTATTCCTTAATGGTCTTGATCGCGTGAACAGTGGAATAGTCGAATTCTACGCCCTGTCCTATTCTTATCGGACCGCTACCCAAAACCACTATCTTGCGCTTATTGCTGACGATCGACTCGTTTTCTTCTTCGTAAGTGGAATAGAAATACGGAACGTAGCTGTCAAATTCGCTTGCGCAAGTATCAATCATCTTATATACGGGAACAAGCCCCTCTTTTTTTCTAAACTCGCGCACTTCTTTTTCCGTAGCGTTCCAGCATCTTGCAATATACGCGTCTGAAAAGCCCATCCGCTTTGCCTTTCTTATGGTATGCCCGTCAAACGGAGCGTCGATGACTCGCTGTTCGAAATCGACGATATTTTTAAATTTATCCAAAAACAGCATATCGATTTGCGTAAGATTGTAAATTATACCTAAGTCAACTTTGCGTCTTATAAGCTCCGCTATTGCATAAAGCCTGTCATCATGGCCGTTTTTGACGTATTTGCAAAGATTTTCAACCGTATAGTCATTAAATTTGTCCAAATAAATATGATTTGCGCCTATTTCCAAGGACCGCACGGCTTTAAGCAGGCTTTCCTCTATATTTCTACCTATACTCATAACTTCGCCGGTAGCTTTCATTTGCGTGGAAAGCTTATTCGAAGCCGTTGCAAATTTATCGAATGGGAAGCGTGCAATTTTTGTGACGATATAGTCGAGCGTCGGTTCAAACGATGCGGGCGTATTGGCTATTTGAATTTCATCCAAAGTCATACCTACCGCAATTTTTGCCGACACTCTCGCAATAGGATACCCGCTCGCTTTGCTGGCAAGAGCCGAAGAACGGCTTACTCTCGGATTTACCTCTATAACGTAATAATTAAACGACTGCGGATCTAATGCAAACTGGACGTTGCAGCCGCCCTCTATTTTGAGCGCACGTATTATTTTTAACGCGCTGTCGCGCAAAAGTTGATACTCTTTATTAGTCAAAGTTTGACTTGGAGCAACGACTATGGAATCCCCTGTGTGTATGCCTACGGGATCAATATTTTCCATGTTACAAATGGTAATGGCGGTGTCGTTTGCGTCGCGCATTACTTCGTATTCTATTTCTTTATATCCTTTTATGCTTTTCTCTACGAGGACCTGTCTAACGGGCGAAAGCCTTAGGGCGTTTTTCATGATTTCCCTCAATTCTTCCTCGTTGTCGGCAAAACCGCCGCCCGTCCCGCCCAACGTAAACGCGGGACGCAAAACTACGGGGTATCCTATCTTTTCCACCGCGGCGATAGCTTCCTCGGTAGAATGAGCAATTTCAGACGGTAAAACGGGTTCGCCTATCTTTATGCAAAGTTCTTTAAACAGCTCTCTGTCTTCCGCGCATTCGATACTATCGGGGCGAGTTCCCAACATCTCAACTTGACACTCGTGCAAAACGCCCTTTTTATAGAGTTGCATAGCGAGGTTTAAACCTGTTTGTCCGCCTATCCCCGGAACTATTGCGTCGGGACGCTCGTAACGCAAAATTTTCGCGACATACTCTAAGTTAAGCGGCTCCATATAAACCCTGTCCGCAATACTCGTATCAGTCATAATCGTAGCGGGATTGCTGTTGACCAAAACTACTTCGTAACCTTCTTCTTTTAGAGCAAGACACGCCTGCGTACCCGCATAATCAAACTCTGCCGCCTGTCCTATTACGATAGGACCGCTTCCTATTACAAGTACTTTTTTTATGTCGGTTCTCTTAGGCATTTTTCCCCTCCTTCATTAAATCGATGAACTTATCGAAAAGGTACGCGCTGTCCTGCGGTCCGGGCGCACTCTCGGGGTGATATTGCACGGAAAATATCTTTTCGTCCTTGCTTTCCACGCCTTCGACCGTATTATCCAATAAATTGATGTGCGTAACTTCCAGCCCCGTTCCTTTCAAGCTTTCACCGTCCACTGCGTAACTGTGGTTTTGACTGGTTATTTCGATTTTGCCCGTCTCTAAATTTTTAACGGGATGATTGCCGCCTCTATGCCCGAATTTTAACTTATACGTCTTAGCGCCGTGCGCAAGACTAATCATTTGATGTCCAAGACAAATTCCGAATATAGGGTATTTACCCTTTATATTCTTAATCAGTTCAATCGTTTCCGTGACGTTTTCGGGATCTCCCGGTCCGTTGGAAAAGAACACTCCGTCAGGTCGTAACGCCGCAATTTCCTCCGCCGTAGTATTGAACGGAACTACCGTAACGTTACAGCCGCGCTTGTTCAGGCTTCTTATGATACTGAGTTTCATGCCGCAATCGACTGCGACAACGTTGTATTTCGGATTTGACGTACGGGAATACCATTTCTTTTTGCAGCTTACTTTTTTAACCGCGTCAATGGGAATTTCCGTTTCTCTCAATATTTTCATCGCTTCTTCTTTTGCCGTATCTATCGAAGTAATGAGTACCTTGCGGCTGCCCAAATCTCTTATGCTTCGGGTTAATTTTCTTGTATCAACCCCGCAAATCGCAGGTATTCCGTTCTCCTCCAAAATTTCCGAGAGCGTTTCGGTATAACGGAAATTGCTGGGCATGTCGTTGTACTCTTTTACTATAAGCCCTCCTATCGTCGGCAATTTTGTTTCGAAATCGTCGTCCGCTATTCCGTAATTACCTATAAGAGGATACGTCATAACCACCATTTGATAGGTATACGACGGATCGGAGATTATCTCTTGATAACCGACCATAGAGGTATTGAAAACGACCTCGCATACGCGGTCGACATCCGCGCCAAACCCGTATCCAAAATACTCGCTGCCGTCTTCAAGCACTATTTTTTTTCTTTTTCCTGCCATACGGTCCTCCCCTGATAAATTGTAAACATACATCTTCCGAAAACGTTATTTCCCGCAAACGGGGTACTTTTCCCTTTACTTTGGAACTCCTCAACGTTAATTTTATATTCTTTATTCAAATCAAACGCATTTAAGCAAGCATAATTTCCTACCGCTATCCCGCCTTTTAAACCGAAAATCTCCGCGGGGCGGTAGGTCAACGCGTCGATTATTCTTTCTAATGAAACTAACCCCGTCTTAACGAGCCCCGTATATAAAACGGGAAACGCCGTTTCAAGTCCCACCACGCCCATTAAACTGTCTTTAAGTCCACGGCTCTTTTCTTCCTTAGAGTGCGGCGCATGGTCGGTCGCGATTACGTCTATAGTGCCGTCGTTTAATCCCGCAACTAAAGCCAATCTGTCTTCTTTAGTTCTCAAAGGCGGATTCATTTTAAAGCGTGCGTCCTCGCAAAGATAGCTTTCGTCAAGAACCAAATAATGCGGAGCAGTTTCGCACGTTACAGGCAATCCCTCGGCTTTCGCTTTTCTTATTATTTCCACGCTTTCTTTCGTGGAAACGTGACAGACGTGATACCTACACCCCGTCTTTTTGACAAGCATCTGCAACAGCTCTATCTGCTGCAACAGCTCGTCGTCTATAA
>CAYVEU010000123.1:0-6915 GCA_964450015.1 uncultured Christensenella sp.
TATTGGTCGAGGAGACGGGATTTGAACCCACGGCCTCTTGGTCCCGAACCAAGCGCGCTACCAAACTGCGCTACTCCTCGATAAGGCTGAGGCTATTATACCAAAATAATTATAAGAATGCAAGGCTTATAAGGTTATTTTTTTCTTTGTTAAAGCCGTTAATTCCGCGCTGCCTTAGGTTGTTTTATTGCCGTCCTTTCGGCTTTTACGCCTAAACGAGATTTTTTTGCGGAAAAATTCGTCAATTTGCTTTCCTTTTATATAATATGCGATTTTAACCGTATGCGGCAACGCTTGTTTTTCGGTTAGATTTTTTTCGGCGGCGAGCGTCATTATCATCATTATTATAAAGCTGTTTGGCGGGAAGAAGTTGACGTCGACCCAAGAATACGCGTCGTAGAACAGCAGCCCCAAGCCTATCGCGAGCGCTATCGGCAGGTGGCGGGATAGGAAGAAACAGCGGTAGCGGTGGTAGTACAAAACCGCGTAAATTATAAATCCGACTATTCCCATACAGCTCAAAATTTGCAAGGGCGTGCAATGATACCAAAACGGCGTGTAACCGTTGTGCTTATATCCGCCCAAGTTGTAGTCGAAACCCACTCCGAATATCGGTTTGTGTTTGAAGTTTTCTATCGCCGCGGCATACAGCGGATCGCGCCCGTTGTCGTCCAATTTGAGGTTTATCATGTGCTGGAACAGCTCCGCTAGTTTTTCGCGGTACACTATGCCGATAACGATAACGACTATTGCGACCGCGCCTACCGTTATCGCAAGTTGCAAGCGGTTTTTCGTTTTTAAGAAGACGTAAACCAACATAAACGGTAAAGCGGCGACGGTAATTATCAGCGTGCCGCGACAAGACGAGGTGAGAATAACAAGGTATTGTACGACGACGAGCAGTACAAACGCCCAGCTGAATTTTGATTTTTTCAAAGAATAGTAGGCGGTAACCGGTATGGCGACGGCGAGAGTGGGGGATAGGTTGTTGCTTCCGCCCCAGCCGAGTTCCAGTTTTTTGTAAACTATGCTATCTTTTATTTGTTCCACGCCGCCCAAAGTCGCGTAATAAACGACGGTTTGAATTATCAAAAGTATCCCGACGGTAAATATAAGCATTGCGACGTAGTCGAGAAGAATCTGCACCGAGCTTTTTTTGATAGTTCCCGAAACAAAGATATACGCCAATGGTAGGACTATGCCCAAAGCGACCAATACGAGCACGACTATCGGATTTCTGTCGGGCATTGTCAGTCCGCCTATCGCTATTGCAAGTCCCGCAAAAATCAGGGAAACGGTAAAACCTTTGCAAACGTTTTCACGAACGAATATTTTGGGACGGAAACGGACGCAGTGAACCGCAACGCCTATCACGGGCGCGGCAAGCGCCGCAAGGTAAGCGGCTTTTCCGGTAAGGTCGATATTAGAAGTCGAAAAGGCATAATAAAACATCCAAATCGGACTTAACGCGTGAAGCGATTCGTCGTATAACGCGAGAATAATGCCCGCCATGACGGCAAGAACGGCTATGGCAACGAAAGCTTGATTGGTCAGCCAACCTATCAGAACTACTATTGCGGTGAGCCAAACGCTCCAATATTTTTTTACCGAGTCCGTAAGAACTTGTTTTGCATTTTCATAACGCAAGGTGTTAGGATTCATGATTTTGCCTTTTGAACGGTATAGGCGTTTGTTTGCCTTTTAGATTAGCATAACAAAAACCGTGGCTTTTGTCAAACCGCCGAATCGGGGCGGACAGAATGGAATGATTTTTCCGAAAGGCGAGCGTAGACGTACTGACGTACATTAGTCGAAGACTTTCGGAAAAGTCCCCGCGTTTTACTTTATAATAACCGCTTTGAGTAAAGTTGACAAATAAAAAACTCCAACTCTTTTATTGATGTAGAGATTCCCCCTCGCGGGGACGTAAAGTCCTCTATTACGTCCATTCCTATGATAAAGTTGCGTATTGACATACGGTCAAAAGAGTAATATACTTTTAAGTATTCAACGTGCTTATATTCGGTAGAATATATCCCCCCGCGAGGTATTATGAAAAAAGAGAAGAAACAAGGAATTTTGAGTCTCAAATCGGCGATAATTTACGGTTTGGGAATTTTCGGCGTACAGCTGTTTATCGGGTACATAAACACTTATCAATCTCAGTTCTATACCAGTATATTCGGCGCGAACCTTATGATAGTGGCGGTTATTATTTTGGCGGCTAAGCTTATCAGCGCGCTTGCCGACCCGTTTATAGGCAATCTTATAGACAGAGCGAATTTCAAATCGGGCAAGATGAAACCGTTTATTTTTATAAGTTCGTTCCCGTTTGCCGTGCTTACGACCGTTATGTTTGTCGCAATTCCGTTTAAATCGAGCGCAGGGATGTACGTTTATATTACGGTTACTACCGTGCTGTGGAACATAGTAATGAGTTTTGCGGATATTCCCAGTCAAGGTATGCTTGCGCTTTTAAGTCCCGACGCCGAAGAAAGAAACGTCGCGGCGGGTATAACTAACACATTAAAAAGTATCGCGTTAGCAGCTCCGAGCGTATTGGTGCCGGTTATTTGCGTGCTTACGAAGTCGCCCGACGGCGCGATAACCGAAAAGGAATATCTGATAACCGCTTTGGTTATAGGCGTTCTGGGGTTGGGGCTTTATTTGCTTATCTATTTTTGCAACAAGGAAGTAGTGCCGTCCGTGCCGTCGAAAATGACCCTAAAAGATATGTTCGGAGAATTGAAAAGCAACAAAATGCTACTTATCGTTTTCCTTACTTTTATGTTGGGCTTCGGCAGAAATATGGCTATGGGTATCGGCGTGCAAGCGGCGGCGGTTCTGTTAAAGGACGGAATAAACGTCAATATCGGGTCGTTCCACTACCAAGCGGCAGGGGAAAATCTACCGTGGCTTATCGGTCTTACCTCGGGTATAAGCTCTATGGTAAGTATAGTCGTTACGCCGATGATAAATAAAAAATGGGGCGAGAAGAAGACGTTTATAGTGTTTGCAATATACGGCTGCGCGATAAGCGTAATTTCCTATATTCTGTACGTTACGGGCGTGAGCGCACTAAGGTCGCTGGTCGCTATCCTTATATATCAGTTGCTTATGGGCTTGTCGTTCGGACCGAACGGGTACTTGCCTATGGTTATGGTATCCGATATAGTCGACTACCGCGAATGGCAAACGGGCAAGAGAACGGAAGGCACGCAGTTCGCAGTTCTCAGCCTTTCCAATAAAATAAGCAACGCGTTAAGCGTAGCGGTCGGCATCTTTATCGTCGGCGCGTCGCAGTATTACGGCGGGATTCCTGCGGAACTCATCACCGACAAAATGCAAAATATCGTGTTCGCGGCGTATCTGCTTATCCCCGGAATTTGCATGGTGCTCGCAATGATACCGATGTTCTTCTACAAGATTGATTTTGCGGTTAAAGAAAAAATGCACGCGGAGTTAGACGCAAGAAGAAGCCTTAATAGTTAAATTTAAATAATATAATCCTTTTTGCTAAAGAAACGCCCCGCCGCTAATGAAATGCACCTCCAAAAGTTTGTCCAACTTTTGGGGCGCATTTCACAACGAGGGCGTTTACATTATATTTTATATCTACTTACACGGTGGCTTATTTATGTAAAATCGCAAAATTACGGTTGGGCGGACGACGCTTTGCTATGCGTATTCTCCGCCGTCCATTTATATAAAAAGTAATTGACCATCGGGATAAAAAAGCCGAGTGTTACGATACAAAGAAAAATTCCGAGCAGCCATTTGCCGTATAATTTCGAAGTACTTCCGCGGAGCTCTATATCGTTGCCGTCCACTACGGATAGGTCGGTATAGTAGGCTTCTTTTCTTTTGAAAATGAGAGGATACCCGAACCCGAGCGTAAATATGCCGATTAGGTAACTGCCTATATTCATCATTACGCATTTTAAAAGGTTGGTTTGCATAAAAGAGTCGCCCGGCAAGAACCCGTCGTAATGAACGTTCTCTTTTTTCCAACGGCGCAGGCGGTTGGTTATGAAAAAAGCGTTTATTGCCGTGGCTACGCTGCTGAGCGCTCCGTTGAGAAAATTCAGGTCGTACGGGATAAAGTACAGGACTAAGTTTATTAGAAACAAGCAACCCGCAGTGCAGATAAGTCCGCTTATATAGATGAGATATGCGTCTAAAAGCCTGCCGGTGAATTTCAGTTTTTTTCCGTCGATAAACGAATTGTCGGTTTTCCAGCGTTCAAAGTTGAAAAATGCAACAGGGTAAAGGAGCGATACGCTTATGAGCGAGGTCAGGATAAAGAACAGGTTCTTAAAGTAATACTGCGATTTTTTGCCGACGAATTTACTTTTGCCATCGTCTGTATCGCTATCCGCGGTATCTTCCGCGGGCAGTGCGACGTCCAAACTCAATTCTCCCGCAGTTTCTGTTTGCATATCGGTATTTTCGCGTTTTACGGTATTTTTTTCACTTTTCATGCATTTAGTATAGCACAATTATAAAAAATGTTAATTAAATTTTAAGTTTTTTTAAGATTATCGCTTATAATATAGTTATTAAATGTGTTAAAATTTAATAAGAACTACGTTTCGGAGGTAGTAATGAAAAAGAAAGCGGGGATAATTCTCATAAGTACGGTTATAATCGCGGTGTGTTTGCTGACTTTATTCGGTTGCAACGAAAAAGAAGTGATTTCGGCGTACGATATTGCGGTAAACAACGGTTTCGAAGGGACGGAGCAGGAGTGGCTGGACAGCTTAAAGGGCACCGACGGGACTAACGGGCTTAACGGAAGCGACGGCGAAAACGGCGCGGCGTATTTCAGCATAGACGACGTCTACGAAGCGGCTGTAAAACGCGGTTACACCGGCGATTTTATGACTTTTATTTCCGAATACGTCAAAGTAAGCGTAAACGAGGACAATACCTATTCGGTAAGCAACTCGATACTCAGCGCGGTTATCGTTTCAAGCAGCTTTACCGAAAAGAAAATAGTCTACGAAAGCTTTTTCGGTCCGGGCAAAGAGGTTTTGGACGAGGTTTCCTACGGCGGCGCGGGCGTAATTTATAAAATGGATAAAGAGCAGGGGAGCGCGTATATAATCACCAACTTCCACGTCGTTTACGACGCAAACAGCACGCAGGCAAACCACGTCAGCGAGGATATAAAAGTTTACCTGTACGGTTCGGTTTATGCGGAAACGGCGATAAATGCGACTTTCGTCGGCGGCTCGGCTTATTACGATATAGCGGTTTTAAGAGTGAGCGACAGCGACGTTTTGAAAAACAGCGACGCAAAAGCAGTTACGGTGGCGGAAAACGAAGTCGCGGTCGGACAGACGGCGATAGCTATCGGCTTCCCCGCAAGCATGGGCATGAGCGTGACGAGCGGAATAGTGAGCGTTGACAGCGAAAATATCGACGTCAAAGTCGACGACGTAAACTCTTATCAACTGAGAGTCATGCGCGTGGATACCGCGATAAACTCGGGCAACTCGGGCGGCGGACTGTTCGATTCCGACGGTAAACTAATCGGTATAGTCAACGCAAAATACAGCAATACGTCGATAGAAAATATCGGCTATGCGATTCCCGCAACTTTGGCGACGACGGTTGCGGACAATATCATTGCGAATTGCACCGACGCAAGTAAAATCGCGGTAAAGCGTTGTCTTATCGGCGTAACGACTACGATAGCGACCTCGCATGCGGAGTACGACGCGGCGACGGGCAAGACGGTAATCATTGAAACGATAAAAGTTTATTCAGTCAACGCAGGCGGAGCGAGCGACGGCAAGTTGGAGATGGACGATATTTTGACGGGAGTTAAAATCAACGGAAAGACCTATACTGTAACGAGAAGTTACCATCTGAGCGAAAAACTTATCTCGGCGCGGGTCGGCGACACCGTAACCATTTACTACGAACGCAACGGAGTGAAAGGCGAGGTCGAGTATACGTTTGGAGAAGAGGATGCGGTGGAATATTTTGTAATGGGATAGCTTCGCCGGACCACTCGTTGCGCGGAAATTTACTCGCGGTCGGGAAAACCCGACGCACGGATAAATTTTGTTTCCGCGTGAGTCCGACATAAAGGTGCGAAACGCAGTCCGCGTATCTATACCCCAAAAACCTATAAGGTTTTCGGGGACCCCTTGTTTGTTAGTATTCAAGACTCACGCACCCCAACCCCCGCAAGGGCAAAATGCAAAAAGTGTCATTTTTGCATTTTTATAAGAATAGCTTCGCCGGACCACTCGTCACGCGGAAATTTTCTATACACGTTTTAATAAAAAGCTTCCCCCTTTCCGAAAGGGAAAGCTGTCGCGTTAGCGACTGATACGGACTTTGTTTTATAGCTTCTTTTATGCGCTCTTTGACTATATCGATAGTAATTATATTTTTATTTAGGTTTTTTACTATAAAGATTAGTTTATTTTATTTCCGAACTCGTCTTCTAAACCTATTAAATAGTCTGAATTGACGTTTAAAATTTTACATAACTTGACAATATCCGTTAAACTCGGCTCTTGTTTATGCGTTTCCCATTGACAAACAGTAGTTTTGCTTACGTTTAAAAATTCACTCAAAGCTTTTTGAGTAATTCTATTTTCAATGCGTGCTGTTTTCAATCTGGTCCCAAATATTTCTAACATAATAATTATATAACACAAATTCCGAAAAACGGATTGACAATTCCGAAAATCGGAATTACTATATAATAAATGACAAATTATTTTTAAATTTCACACTATGTGCAATATTAAAATTCTTTGCAAATTTTATAGTGAATGGATTATATCTTATCCATTCAAATTGCAAGAGGAAAAGGTTATGACAAGAGAGTATTACAATTCGTTAGATATTCGGGCATTGCGAATAAGAGGCAGAGAAATCGGGGTAAAAGCACCG
>CAYVEU010000124.1:0-6912 GCA_964450015.1 uncultured Christensenella sp.
ACCCCTTACCTCTTGAATGCCATTCAAGCGCTCTACCAGTTGAGCTACACCCCCATGGCTTTATATGGTTTATTTTATAGCATTGTTTGTTATTTGTCAATTACTTTTAAATGCTTTGTCGTTTTGTAGCTTGACACAATTCAACGTCGGATATAAAATCTTATTGTAATAAAAATTTTAGGAGATCATTATGAAAGTTTTATTAATAAACGGAAGCCCAAACGAATTCGGGTGCACTTACACCGCGCTTAAAGAAGTTGCCGACACTATCAACTCTCACAATATCGAGACGGAAATATTATACCTAGGGAAAGCGCCTGTCGCCGGCTGTATTGCTTGCGGCAAATGCAGAGATAACGGCAAATGCGTATTTAACGACAAAGTCAACGACGTCGTTTCGCGTTTGGACACCATAGACGCGATTGTCATAGGCTCACCGGTTTATTATGCGGGAGCAAGCGGACAAGTAACGGCTTTTTGCGACAGACTGTTTTACACTGCAAGCAAAAATATGTACGGCAAACTCGGTGCAAGCGTCGTGTCCTGCCGTCGCGGCGGCGCAAGTTCCGCTTTCGAAAGATTGAATAAATATTTTACGATAAGCAATATGCCCGTCGTATCTTCCAATTACTGGAACCAAGTTCACGGTTATACTCCCGACGACGTTAAAAAGGATTTGGAAGGTCTACAAACTATGCGCGTACTCGGCGAAAATATTTGCTGGCTCTTAAAATCCATCGAAGCAGGAAAAGCTGCAGGCGTACCATCGCCTAATCAGGAAAAGAAAATTTTCACTAATTTCATACGCTGACAATAAACTGATATTTACAAGATAACGGTAGCCATAGCTACCGTTATCTTGTTCTATCCTTATGCTTTAAAATCATGTTTTAGGGCAATTTCTTCATCGCAATATTAAGTACGTCTTTGGCGCACAACTGCATTTCACCGAGAGTTATCCCGTAGGTTTTACCGTAACTTGCAAGCAGCGTTCCGTCGTTGCTTGCGGACTTAGCAAGTACGTTTTTCCCGCCGGGCATCAGCACGTCAACTCGTGAACGAACTCTATATGCGTTGCTTTCCATTATCGGGAATTCGGGTGACGGCGCATATCTCATCCACCAGTCTGTCATAACCAAACCTTTATATCCCCATTCTCTTCTCAACACCGTTTCGCAAAGTTCGTAATTGTAATGGCTCCATACTTCGTTTATCTTGTTATACGACGTCATTATGCAATCGGGTTTTGCTTCTTTGACGACGATTTCAAAGCCCCTGAAATAAATTTCGCGTAATGCTCTTTCACTCACTATGGAATCGTTGTGGTTACGGTTTGTTTCTTGATTATTACAAGCAAAATGCTTAGGACAAGCGAATACTCCCTGACTTTGAACGCCCTTTACTACCGCGCTTGCAATCTTGCCGTTCAATAGCGGATCTTCGGTAAAATATTCGAAGTTTCTCCCGCAAAGCGGATTACGATGAATATTCATTCCCGGCGCAAGTATAACGTCGCTACCGTAATACTTCATTTCTTCTCCCATTTTAGCATACGCTCTTTCCACCAACTCACAATCCCAACTGGAAGCCAAAAGCGTACCGCAAGGATGTAAAGCGCAAGCTTTTTTAATACGTATTCCCGCGGGTCCGTCAGTAGTTATTATCGGCGGTATACCCTTTTCCCTTAGTGACGGCAAAACGCCGCCTAACGCGCCGGCATTGCCAACTACGCCTAATTTACTGCCCATAAGTCCTTCGCCGCGGCTTATTGCTTCTAATTCTTCCAAAGATAGCTGTGCGACAAAATCGTCCATGCTCACGGTACCGTTTTTGACGTCGCTGAGTTTATACCCTTTATCGCCCGTAATTTCTTTGCCTCGTGGCAAGTTTTTAAGTATCGTTTCTCTTAAATCAACCGTGGAAACGGGAACTTTTTCATAGGATATCTCAATTTTTCCATCTTTTTCCACAGGAATCAATCGGTCGAATGCTTTATCTCGTTTTACCGCCATAACCTCGGTCAATTTTTCTATAATGTAAGTTTGTTCCACAAAAATCTTACCAACAAACGTATTCGTTCTGCAATCGTTGCCGCAATAGAAAGTATATTCGCCTTCTTCTAAAACGAAACAAGATTTATGACCGCTCTTTCCGCTATCGTCATACGAAGCAAAGGTCTTTCTATCAAAACTTATATTAAATTCAACCGTTTCGTTCGATTCAAGCAATGGCGTCTTCCTAAATCCGACGAGCACTCGCGCCGCTTTTCCAAGTTTTCCTTGCGGCTGTCGGCAATAAATTTGAACGACCTCTTTACCTGCACAATCACCGACGTTTTTCACCGATACGTTTACCGAAATTTTTTCGCCGTCATCACAAAAATTAAGAGGAGTGATTTTAAATTCGGTATAACTCAAACCAAAACCGAAAGGATAAAGAACTTTTTCTTTGGCAAAGGTTTCGAAATATCGGTAGCCTACGAAAATATCTTCTACGTACTTATTTTCCTTTCTATCGCCGAAATTCCCCGCTGAGGGATAATCTTCATATTTTTCGGCAATAGTATCAGGCAGTTTTCCCGACGGACATGCGTTGCCGCAAAGAATATCGGCAACAGCATTGCCGCTCTCCATTCCGCCCAACCACGTATAGGCAATTGCACTAATTTTGGCTCCGTATTGCTTTACCCAAGACATATCTATTATATTGCCGCAATCAAGCAATACCACGACTTTTTCGAAATGCGCCGTGACCTTATTAAGCATATCGATTTCGCCGTCGGCTAAATAAAAACTGCCTTTTTTAAGCTTATTTTCGCGATCCTCGCCCGCAGCGCGGCCTATAACGATAATTGCAACCTCGTTTCGGCTTGCGGCTTCCGCCACAAGTTTGTTAGACAAAGGCATTTCGGGAAAATTGAACGGCCAATGCCCCCAAAAGCCTTCATCCGCTACGTTGGAGCTCTTCCCTCGCCAAGCGTCGTACACTGAAAGCAATTCTTCGTCTATACGAATTCCAGCGTTTTTCATTCCGTCTATGAGATTTACGCTATACGGATAACTGACGTCACCGCCGCTGCCGTAACCGACGTAAAAATAATCGGACTGCACGCGCCCGAAAACGGCAACTTTCTCTTCTTTTTTTATGGGTAAAACGTTGTTATCGTTTTTCAGTAAAACGAAACCGTCCGCCGCCGCTTCTCTTAAAACTTCGGCTGTATTCGGTATAACGCAATCGCCGCCCATTTCCGTTGCGCTCGTTTCCTGCGCTATTTCGGAATACATTGCCATTATCTTCCTTACAATTTTATTAAATAACCTTCCCATTTAATATTCTCCGTGCTCAAAGATGCTTCTACATACAGCATTTTGCTTTAAAATTGAAAAAGCCGCCTAAAAAGGCGGCTTAAACTTAAATTCTTAAAATACCAACTCTTTCCCAAGCTTCTCCATTTCGTCCTTTTCCTCATCGGATAGCTGGTCAACAGTCCCGTTATGTATATGGTCTATAAAGTACTTAACTCTAACAAGTTTCTTAGACGTAACTTTATACTGGAACGACGCAAAAAGCGCGATAGATATAAGAACACATACGGCTATGCCCATAAGTAAACGTATCGTCAATAGGACCTTGTTTACATTTATTTGACTTATTTGCTCCGCCGACAGCACCATCGTGCTCGGATCTGCCGCATGCATCACCGCAAGCTGTTCGCTTATCGCTCCCGCGTTTTGAGTAAACGCGTCTTTAATGCTTAGCGAGCCGTTAATGCTTGCCGCCGTAATGCTTGTAAATGATTCGCCGGTGACTTCTTGTAAACCTTTAAATGCGGCTAAATATTGATCGTAGCCGATACCCGAAAGTACCCAACCGATTATACCAACACCTAAAGCACCGCTTATTTTTCTTACAAGCGTCATCATACCGCTGTAATTGCCCGTAGGTCTTTCTCCTGTTTTCATTTCCACAACGTCCAATGTGTCGGGGAATACCATCCACGGAACCATTTGCGCGCCACCGAAGCCAAAGCCCATTATAAACGACGCAACAGGTATGACCCATGCGGGACACCACGACGGATCGCAAACCGCGATAAGGATACCGCCTATTATGTACAGCGGAAGTCCCATTCTAAATGCAAACGCTTTTCCTTTTTTATCAATCATTATTCTGACTAGCGGGAATGCGCACACCGCGGCAACCATAAGCGGAGCAACGATGAACATAGAGCTGAATTGCATTTGCATAAATCCTAAGTTAAGCGAAACGCCCTTCCAAACGTGCGTTGCATAGTATGCCGCCAAAGCCGAAAGCATATCCATACAAGTAAACGCCGCAACGTACATAACTATATGCCAACGGTACGACTTGTTTTTGTACGGTTTAATGTAACCTTTCAAGAACTCTTTAATATTGAATTTCTTCTTCGCCTCTCCCGGTAACGGTTTAATTCTCTCTTTTGTAAACAAGCCTGTGCAAATGAGACCGCCGCCGAACAGCGTTCCGAATACCACAACCATTATTATCCAGAAAACGTAATCGCTCATTGTGCCCTTTTGATACGCTCCAAGCAACAAAAGAGGAACTACGTATGCAAGTCCTGCCGCTACCGAACTGAACACCAATTTAACGGTATTGGCATTATTTCTTTCCCTAAACGACGGCGATATATCGCTTGACATCGACGTATAAGGCACTTGCGTTATCGTACTGCAAGTATTCCATACTATATAGAATATAAGCACGTACGCAATCATTCCGCCTTGACTTGCAACGCCCCACGACTTTATAGGAGCAAACAACAAGAGCAAAGCGATAACGAGCATTATGCCGCCCACTACCATAAACGGTTTTCTACGGCCGTACTTACTACGGCAGTTGTCGCTTATATGTCCCATAACGGGGTCGGTAACGGCATCCCAAATCTTCGACACCATCATAACAGTGGACGCACTTGCCGCATAAATACCTAAGCTGTCCGTCATGTAACTCAACATAACGCAACTCATTAACGCTACGCCGCCGCCGTCCATTAACGCGCCCATGCCGTAGAAAATCTTTTCCTTTAAAGGAACTCTTTCTTCGGGCGGAACGTAATTGGGTGAAGCCGCAACAGCCGCGTCGGTGCTATCCGCAACTTCTACTGCAACGGTATCTGTTCCCTCGGAAATTTCCGATACTAAATCTTTTTCTTCCAAAATGACACTCTTCTCCTTCGCAAATTTCGGGCAAATCCCGATAAACAGTATAATTATACCACTGTTGTATATTTTTGGCAATACCGAAATTTTAAAAATTTTTTACAAACCACGCCGATAAATTACGCTTTTGCAAAGGGTTGACATATGGATTGGAATAGTCTATAATAAATTAACAAATAATAACTTATGACGAGGCAACGAAGCCGACGTTTTGGGGAACACAACGAATGAAAGTTAATTTCAGCGCAAAAACGAGAGAAATGCGCAAATCGTTTAACATTCTATATTCTTTTGTTAAGCGAAATATAAAAAATCAGTACCGTAATTCATTTTCAGGTGTATTATGGACTGTTCTCAATCCCCTTTTAAATATGTTCGTAATGTCTTTGGTTTTCTCTAACCTTTTCGGCAGGAGCCTAAACGGCGCGGATTATCCTACTTACATCTTAGCAGGCAATACTGCGTTTAATTTAATGCGTATGGCAACGACGAATTCTTTGCCGTGTATGGTCAACAACGTAAACCTTCTGACAAAAACTAAAGTTCCACGCTATGTTTTTCCGGTTAGCAACGTGATTACCGCTACTGTAAACTCATTCTTTTCTTTCGTTGCGTTAATAATAGTAATGCTGATCCGCATACCTAAAGGAGTGCGCTTCCACTGGACTATGCTTATGGTCGTTTTCCCGTATCTGCCGGCGCTTATGTTATTCTCTTTGGGGCTTTCGTTCTTGCTGTGTGTATTATATGTGTTTTTCAGAGACATAAGTCATATTTACGCTGTAATATTGACGCTTTGGACTTACTTAACTCCCCTGTTTTATAGTATTGAATCGTTACACTTGCAAAATGAATTATTTGCGTTTTTAATGCAATTGAATCCTATGTATCAATACGTTACTTATTTCCGTAACGTTGTATTGTACGGTATGGTTCCCAGTTTAGCTACGCACGCAATCATTTACGGTTGGGGCATTGGAATGACAGCTTTAGGCGTTATCGTATTCAAGCTAAACGAAAACAAAATGATAATACGGTTGTAATATGAACAAAAACAAAGAAAAATACGAATTACCAGAAGATACTTTATTTGAAGCAAAAGACGTTTCTATGTGCTATCGTTTACCTATGGCAAAAGAAGACAGCCTGAAGGAGTTTACCCTCCATTTAATAACCGGCAAACTTAAATATAGAGAATTTTGGGTTCTAAATAATTTTAACTTCTCCGTGAAAAGAGGAGAAAATTTGGCGATTATCGGCGCAAACGGCGCAGGCAAAAGCACTCTCCTTCGCATTATTGCAGGGATTTTAAAACCGACTAAAGGAAACGTATATTCCCAAGGGACAATGGTCCCCCTGCTCCAGCTTGGCGCAGGCTTTGATTATAACGCCTCCGGAAGAGAAAACATATTCTTAAACGGCGCGATTTTGGGTTTCTCCCGAAGTGAAATGATTTCAAAATATCGAGCAATAGTTGAATTTGCGGAAATTGAAAAATTTATCAACGCGCCCATTAAAACTTATTCATCCGGTATGACTATGCGACTCGCGTTCGCCATTGCTACGGAAATCAATCCCGACCTCGTTTTGCTTGACGAAGTTCTCTCTGTCGGCGACGCACATTTTCAGAATAAGTGCAAGGAAAGAATAGCGGAACTACAAAAAAGAGGAACTACCTTTATTCTGGTAACCCACAGTACCGAAAGAGCTA
>CAYVEU010000125.1:0-6882 GCA_964450015.1 uncultured Christensenella sp.
GGAAGCCGAAGCCAAACGGAAGCAGGAGGAAGCAGCCAAAAGGCAACAGGAAGCTATAGGCGGTATGCTTGCGCCGTCGTTAGGCAGCGCGCAGGGCGAAAGGTTCGGCTTTTTGATTGCGGCGGTGGGTTTTGCGCTTATCGGCTGCGGACTTTTCCAAGTTTGCGGATTTTCTATAAAAGAGCGTATCGCGCCGTCGAAAAAGAAATATTCGCTAAAAGAAAATTTCACGATAATCCTCAAAAACAAGCCGTTTAGACAAATACTCGTTTCGGGGATATTGGGCAGCGCAAAAATGTTGCTTTCCATATGCGCAATGCCACTCGTCACTTATTATTTTGCAAGCAAAAACCCGCTTCTCGCCATGGTCTATATCGCGCTTTTGGGCGGCGGAATGTTTGTGGGAATGTTCGTTGCGTCCGGCATTACGCCGTATCTGCTTAAACACATTTCAAAAAAGAAATTATACAACTATTCCAGCCTTTTGGGCGCGATACCTTTCGTTTTGACGTTTATTTTGTACCTAGCCGCTCCGACCGGACTTACGGCTTGGTGGGCGGTTGCGATAATTTTTATTCTGTTCGTCGTAGCGGGCGGTTCGATTGGCTTCGGCAACGTCTTGCAGTCGCTTATGATTGCGGACTGCGTCGATTACGAAGAGTATACCAACGGCACGCGTCCCGACGGAGTGTTCTTCTCGGGACAGACGTTTATAGCGAAACTTACGTCGGGTATAGCGACGATAATATCGGGCGTAGTGTATACGATCGCGGGATTTTCCGACGACAGGGTCGCGGAAGTAAATGCGTATATAAGCGCGGGCGGCTTGCCGAGAACCGCGCCGCAGTATCAAAAACTTATGATGATACTGTTCTTTTTGGTATCTATACCGCCGGCAATAAGTTGTATTTTGGCGGTTATTCCGACTTGGAAATACTGTCTTGACGACGACGTGCACAATAAGATTCTCGCGGAACTCAACCAACGCAGACACGGCGAAAACGGCGAAGACGATGAGAACGAAACTGACGTTGCAGAGGCGGAAGCTACCGACGGCGCAAATTAAAGGAGGGTCGCATGGATATTTTGCTTATAGGTTCGAGAGGACGGGAGCACGCATTGGCTTTGGCGTTAAAAAAAGACCCGAGGGTAGGCAAAATATTCTGCGTGCCGGGCAACGGCGGACTGGAAAAAATAGCCGTATGTATTCAGGAGTCGGTCACCGATTTCGAAGCGATAGAGAGAATACTCAACGAAAATAAGGAAATAGGGCTCACGATAGTCGGACCGGACGAAACGCTAGCCGGCGGATTGTACGAATATTTGACTGAGAGAGGTCACCGAGTCTTCGGACCTTGCGCGGCGGGCGCGAAAATGGAGACCGACAAGTCGTTTTGTCACAAGCTCTGTTCGGACTTCAATATTCCCGCGCCGAAATATAAGATTTTCGACGATTACGGAAAGGCAAAAGACTATGCGGCGAAACAAAAATACCCCATAGTCGTAAAGACCAACGGCCGCACTGCCGGCAAAGGCATATTCATTTCCAAAAACT
This sequence comes from uncultured Christensenella sp., assembly GCA_964450015.1. GTDB lineage: Bacteria > Bacillota > Clostridia > Christensenellales > DTU072 > CAG-1782. The sequence goes on from CAYVEU010000125.1 coordinate 1,556, forward strand.
ATATCGAAGCCGCCAATTCTTTGTACGACATAATGATAGCCGAGATGTTCGGCAGCGCAGGCAAAGCCGTCGACGTAGAAGAATTTCTCGACGGCAAAAACGTCGTCGTTATGACGCTTACAGACGGAGAGAACGTTGTTCAGCTTCCGGCAGTCAGGGCGTATAAGCGTTCGTTCGACCGAGATTTGGGTATGAATACGGCGGGAATGGGTGCCTATTTGCCTGCGGAAGAGTATACCGAAGCCATAGCCGATCGCGCGATGAAAGAAATATTCGAGCCTACTGTCAAGGCTCTGAAAGAGTCGGGGATAATATACAAAGGAGTTTTGGCGTACTCGCTTATACTTACCGAAGACGGACCGAAAGTCGTGGACTTTATCGTAAGGTTCTGCGACGTGGAAAGTCAGGTGGTCGTGCCCATGCTCAAAACGCCGATACTGGACGTAATGAACGCAGTTGTCGACGGCAAACTCAACGAAATAAACTTGGATTACGAGGACGGTACGGCGGTGTGCGTGGTGCTTACTTCGGGCGGTTATCCGTTGGAGTACGTCAAAAACGTCAAGATAAATATCGGAGAACTGGACGACACGGTGACGCTTTTCCACGCTGGGACTAAACTTTCCGACGGCGAACTTCGGACTTCGGGCGGAAGAGTTATGGGCGTCTTCTCATCGGGAATAAACAAAACGGAATGTGTAAACAACGTATATAAGAATATAGCAAAGATAAATTACGACGGAATGCACTTCCGTAAGGATATCGCAAAAACAAAGGAATAAACTTTAAGGTTAAGCGTTTTATCGTATTTTGCAACGTTTGGTAATTTAGGAATAATTTGTTTTCCGCAACAATATCTTTTATAAAGCGACGGTCGGCGTCGGACTAAAAAAGCAAATAATCGACTTTTTCAGTCAAAATGTGCAGCCTGAGCTTAGTTAAGATAGAGAGGTAAGCAAAAATGTTCTTTGTAGTAAAAAAATCGCGTATTATCATAGCGATAATACTCATCGCCGTAATAGCGGTCGGAGTCGTTTTGGCAGTCGAGGGCACGAAACTGAGCTCGGCAAACGCAAAAACGAAATTGCTTCCGATTTACGGCGTCGATACCGACAGCGGTCGGGTCGGACTCAGCTTCGACGCAGCTTGGGGTAGCGACAAAACGCTTCAAATACTGGACATTCTCGATAAATTCGAGGTGAAAGCGACTTTCTTTTTGGTCGGGTTTTGGGTGGATAAATATCCGGACCTGGTAAAAGAAATACACGACCGCGGTCATTTGGTCGCCAACCACAGCACCAACCACCCGCATTTCAACTCGCTTGGCGAGAGCGAAATGATACTCGAAGTGGAAACGACGGCAAAAAAAATATCCGATATAACGGGAACGGAGGTCAAATTCTTCCGTGCGCCGTTCGGAGAATACAACAATACGCTTATAAAACTTTTGGAAGAGAGAAGCATTAAGTGTATCCAGTGGACGGAAGACAGCTTGGACTGGAAAGGACTGAGCGGCAAGGAGATAACCGAGCGGATATTAAAGACGGTAAAGTCGGGTTCGATAATTCTTTGCCACAACAACAGCGACCATATAACCGACGCGTTGCCTACTCTCCTTATGGGCTTGAAAAACAAAAATTTGACTCCCGTAAGAATGGACGAACTGGTTTATGAAAGCGACTATTATATAGACAACAACGGAATCCAGCGTTCCGGAACAAAATAAACATCGAGGAGTACGCAATTTATGAGTTATTCACAAATGAACAACAATATAGCGACGATAACCGGCGTGGTAAGCCAAGAGCCGCGGTATTCTCACCAAATGTACGGCGAGGGCTTCTACGAATCGGTATTGACCGTGCCCAGACTTTCCGATCAGGTCGACTATATACCGTTTACCGTTTCCGAACGGTTGATGATAGACGGCAACGTCGGAGTCGGCAACACCGTTAGCTTGACGGGACAACTGAGAAGCTATAATAAAATCGTCGACGGCAAGAGCAAGCTTATGCTTACGCTTTTCGTCCGCGACGTCTACGACACCGACGACGGGCGCAACCCCAACAGCATCGACGTGACGGGATATATTTGCAAAGAGCCCGTTTACAGAATGACTCCGTTCAAGCGTGAAATATGCGACGTTTTACTCGCCGTCAACAGGGCGTACAACAAATCCGACTACCTGCCTTGCATAGCTTGGGGGCGCAACGCGCGGTTCGTGCAGAACATCAGCGTCGGGACGAAAGTAAGAATAAACGGACGTATCCAGTCGCGAAGCTACCAAAAACAACTTGCGGACGGCACGTCCGAAACGAGAATTGCGTACGAGGTGAGCGTAAACAGGATAGAACTTGTTTACGACGAATAGCCGTTAAATCGGTCGTGCAAGTATTTCGCGGCAAAATCGGCACGCCGTGCGATAGTAGAATATTGATTATGCAACTGCGCTTGTAATTCGAGCGCATTTGTGTTAAAGTATTATTATAATATCAATCGATAACCGATTTAGCGAGCACAGGTATGGAAATAGAAGAGAAAATTGCCAAAATCGTTGACGAGATACGTGGCATAAACCCCGAGTGTCAGCTGGTGGCGGCTACCAAAACGCAACCGATAGAAGCTATACGCGCGGCAATGGGCACGGGGCTTGTTTTAGCCGCAGGCGAAAACCGCGTACAGGAGCTTACCGAAAAATACGTCCCCGAATTTCGTTGGGACTTTATCGGACAGCTTCAAACCAATAAAGTCAAGTATATCATCGATAAAGTCGCGCTTATCCACAGCGTAGACAGGCTGAATTTGGCGGAAACTATCGAAAAAGAGAGCGCAAAGCGCGACAAAATTACCGATATACTGATGGAAATAAACTCCGGTAAAGAGGAGACGAAGGGCGGAATTTATTTGGAGGACGCCGAAAGGTTTTTCGACGAACTGAACAATTTCCCGCATATCCGCTTGCGCGGAATAATGGCGGTTGCGCCCGTATTTTACACCGAGGATGAATTGAAAGTTACTTTCGATAACGTTTACGAAGTTTTCAGTAAGCTTCGTAACGGACGGTTCGAATACCTCTCCATGGGTATGAGCAACGATTATCTTACGGCAGTTAAAAGCGGAGCAAACCTTATCCGTTTGGGTAGAGCCATATTCGGCGCGAGGAATTATTAAATGGCTGATAGCAGTAAACGACCGTCCGTCAAAAAAGAGGTGGCGGTCATCACTCCCGAGCGGTTCGCCGACGTGGAGTTACTTATCAAAAAATTGCGTAACCGAGAGGGGGTAATAGTCGATTTTGACGGAATACCGCCCCATATCGCGCAAAGAATGTTGGATTTTTTGAGCGGTGCGGTCTACGCCTTACAGGGCACTGTAAACAAACTGAAATACAAAATGTACGTATTGATTCCCCACGGGGTGAAAATCAATACCGTGAAAACGCTGTAATACGGAGAAACTATGGAAAAAAGGTTTATAAAACCGAATAAAGACGAGATAAAAAAGGACTTTGCGAGCTACAAAAAAGACTTTGACGTCGCGGTGCGCGATAAAAAACGTTGGATAACCTGCCTAATAGAACTTGCTATAATGTGCGCTTTTTTGGCGGTGGATTTACTGACAAAGCATTTCGTCTACGGCAAATGCGTGTCCGACGGCGACATAATAATAATCGACGGCGTTATCCGCTTTACCGCAGTCAGAAACACAGGCGCAAGCTTCGGCATCTTCAAAAATTCCACGGCAGCGCTTAGCGTAGTGTCGCTGATTTGCTCAATCGTAATTATTCTCTTTATTTTCTATTCGTATCCAAGGCGTAACCTTTGGCTGAGGTCGGCGCTCATCTTAATAGCCGCAGGCGCGCTCGGAAACGTAATCGACAGATTGCATTTCGGCTACGTCAGAGATATGGTCTATTTCGAGCTTATCGACTTTGCCGTGTTCAATTTCGCGGACAGCTGTCTTACCGTCGGCACGGTCGTGCTTATTATCTACATTTTGTTCTACTACGGTAAAGACGAAGAAGCGGCGAGGAAAAAGCGCGAAGAAAAGGCGCTGGCCGAAGCAGGAAATAAGCCCGCAGAACCCGCTGACCCCGTAGTCGGGAGCGCGGAACCCGCGGAAGCAGGACCAGCAACGGCGGAACCTGCCCAACCTTCCGAACCTGCCGATATTCCCGAACCTACGGAAGATACGGCTCCCGACGATACTTCGCGCGAAGCGGAAAATAAGGACGTTAAAGAAACGTCCGAAGCGGACGGCGAGGAGCAATGAACGAATTAAAATTCATCTCCGACGGCAAAGAGCGTTTGGACGTGTTTTTAGCCGAAAAAACGGGCTTTACGCGTTCGCGAATAAAGTCATTAACGGACAGCGGACTGATTTTAGCCGACGGCAAGCCGATAAAAAAGGCTGGCGCGGTTGTTAAAGGCGAAATAACGGTCGTAGTCGAAGAAGACGTAGCAGTAAGCGCGGAAGGGGAAAATATCCCCATAGATATCGTTTATCAGGACGAGGATATTGCCGTTATCAACAAACAGCAGGGATTAGTCACCCACCCGTGCGCGGGCACGCCCAACGGCACGCTTGTCAACGCATTGGTTTATCATATCAAGGATTTAAGCGCAATAAACGGAGTCACCCGACCGGGGATAGTCCATAGACTCGACAAGGACACGTCGGGGCTTATAGTCATTGCCAAAAATAACGCCGCGCATCTTTCTCTTGCCAAACAAATAGAAACCAAAGAAGCGGGCAGGTATTATCTTGCGCTGCTTTGCGGCAACATTAAAGAGGACGAGGGCACTATCGACAAGGCTATCGCAAGAAGCGTCCGCGACCGCAAAAAAATGTCCGTCGACGACGACGGGCGCAGGGCGGTTACCCATTTTAAAATCTTAGAGCGGTTCGGCGACTTTACTCTCGCCGAGTTCAAATTGGAAACTGGCAGAACTCACCAAATCCGCGTCCACGCAAAATTCATAAACCATCCCGTAGTAGGCGACGCCGTGTATGGGAAAAAGGATAATTTCGGACTGAACGGACAATTCTTGCACGCCTATAAACTTTGTTTGACCCACCCGAGGACAGGCGAAAGAATGGAGTTTAACGCGCCGCTTCCCGATTATTTGGAAAAGGTTTTGAAAAAATTAAGGAAGAAATAAAAGTTATCCGCTATTTGAGTTCGCTTTCTATTTCCGCGCCGAGAATTACCGAATACGACCTATTCGCCGTTTTTCTGTTCGGTCCCGTTTCGGACACCGACCACGATTTTCCGGTAAGGGTCAAGCCGCGCCGCGCGGCTTCCTCTTGCAAATAAAACCCGCCGC